>CAUZVF010000838.1:0-3632 GCA_963582955.1 Planctomycetota bacterium | reverse complement strand
AGCGCACACTCATCCGACGCCGCGTACCGAAGCGTGCGATGGCCGGCGAGACGATTTCGGTCGAGTTGATCTTGGAGAACCGGAAACTTTGGTTCGCGTCGTGGCTGATGGCGGTGCGTGACCGGATCAGCAATCAGCACGAGCGGTTGGATGCCAGCGTCTTGTTCGTGCGCGTGCCGCCAAGACGTCAGCGCAACGCCTATTACCAATTGCAACTGTCACAGCGAGGAAACTATCGGTTCGGTCCTTTGGAAGTGACGACACGGTTTCCACTGGGTTTGGTGGAACGCGGGCTTATCTCGAACATCGAAGGCGATATTCTGATTCATCCTCGCGTTGGACGATTGACGTCAAGTTGGAAACGTGACCAAAGCCTGTCGATGGAACTTGTTCAACGACAGGCGACCCGGCCCGGTACCTATGATGACGAATTTCACTGCATCCGAGAATACCGTTCCGGTGACAATCCTAAAGCCATCCATTGGCGTACAACGGCCCGCCAGAACGAATTGATGGTCAAGGAATTCCACCAGCGGCGAGACCAGCGGTTAGCAGTGGTGGTGGATTTGTGGGAACCGCCGCGGCCAAACGCCGAGGATCGGAAACGCATCGAGTTAGCGGTCAGTTTTGCGGCGACTGTGTGTGTCGACCATTTGAGACAAGCGCGCGACTCGCATTTGTATCTTGCCATCAGCGGCGAACGGCTTGAACATTGGGAAGGGCAACTGGGACCCAGCAGCGTTGAATCGCTGTTGGATGTCTTGGCGATCGTCAAGAGCGGCCCTTCAACGCACGTCCAAAAAATGATCAGTGATTGCCGGGCCGACGCCAGTTCGGACACGCGAATCCTGCTCGTGACGACGCGCGAACTGACGGATCACGAATTCGAAGGCGTCAATCAACCGTCTTCGAACGGAAAATCAGACGAGTTTTTCAGGCCAGTGCAAATGATTGAAGCCTCGGCCGAATCATTGGCTCCGCATTTTAGCATCACGAATAACTAATGTTTCGTCAAACTTAAGAATTTGGGTTGAATAAATCAGCCGCAACGCGCTAGCGTTCGGTTCTTGCAGGGAAACCGCGGCTAGCGCCACGTGGCTAATCCTAACATTAGAGATTGACAAAGCACTAGCAGCCGTTCAAGAACACAACAATGCCTGACATGTCATAGAGTCTTTCCATGAGACATTCGCGCCATTTGCTCGCATCTTTTTGTCGCCTTTCGCTCTGCGAAAGTAGCGCTACTTTCGCTCCGCGAAAGGCGACTTTGGTTGCGGCTTTGCCGCGTTAGGACCATTCAACCTTGGTATCCGTTTTTCAAATAAGCGTGATTGGGATGACCTGCCTGGCGAGCATCATGCTTGCCATGGCCGAACAATTCCCATTGGCGGGCATTTCAGTACCGCTGGCCGTCATCGCATTGTTTTTTACCGAACGGTGGAAAGTGTTTGCTCTGTCGACACGCTGGGCAAACGTGCTCGGCATCGCGGCATTCTTGGCAACAGCCATTGAATTCAGCTCACGGCCGGCCGAAGTCCGCGTTCTCGCCGGAGCGCACCTGCTGGCTTATTTGACGTGGATCGTTTTGTTCCAACGAAAGACGGCGCGACATTATTGGGTGATGTGCGCGCTCGGCATCTTGCAGGTCGCTCTGGGAGCGGTTTTGACGGCAGGATGGACCTTTGGTGTTCTGTTGGTTGCGTATATTTTTCTGGCGATTTGGACGCTGTCGGTTTTCTCTTTGCTGCAGGCACAGCAACGATTTGACAAGACCCAACAATTCGCCAAAGCCGCCGACTTAAAGTCGAGTGGGTTTCTGAACTTGCGTTTCCGCAGGCAGAAGTCAAGCGGCCGCCTGCCAAAGGCGACGGGCGGCAGCGGCTTCGAATTGCTCGTTCAATCGAACAGCATGTCGCGCGGCATGGTCCAACAGGATACGCACCAACAGTGGATCAACAAACGATTCTTCGCGGGTGTATTTCTCTCGGTGTGTACGTCGATCACGATTGGTTTGGTCTCATTTGCATTGATCCCGCGGTTGTGGTTTGGCCAATGGTCGGTCTTTCCAAGCTCAACACCACCGGCCGCGCAGACCCTGACAGGATTTACCGAAGAGGTGCAGTTGGGAGACATCGGCGAGATCCTCGAGAGTACTGAGACAATCCTCGAAGTTCGGCTCTTCGATAACGACTCGGAAGAACAACTCGACGTCCAAGAATATGCGGAAGCGCTTGGATATGATGAACCACTGTTTCGAGGCAACGTCTTGGGGGAATATAACAAGGGACGTTGGGTGACTCGTAATTCGCGGGGGGAATATTCGCAGATCCCAACGGCACCGAAACGAGGAATGGTCCGCCAAGAGATTCGGATGCAGGCCATCGGAACAGCGATTCTGTTGGCAATCCATCCTGTCGACGGCTGTCGCATCGATCATTCGCATCCCGAAACGGGCCTGAACAACGTCACTACGGTGTTGATTCGTGATAACCGAATTTCGAATAACGATGTGCTGGCGTACTCGGCATACGCGTGGAAACGTCGCGTTCCCGACGGACGCCAAGTGTCGATTCCAGGAATTTCGCCGACACATCGGATAGGAGTACAAGCCTTCGTCGCCTATCGGTCGCTGCCGGATCGCGGCCTTGATCGTCTGAAACAACTTGCCCGAGAGAAATCAGGATTCGATCCCGCCAACGGACAACAGTCGAAAACGGAAATGGCACGGCGTCTGGAATCGTATCTGCGGGATTCGGGAGAATTTGAGTATTCGCTGGATGCATCAATCCACGACCCTTCAATCGATCCGGTCGAGGACTTCTTATTCAATCGCAAGAAAGGCCATTGCGAGTATTTCGCATCAGCACTTGCGTTGATGTTACGGGCCGTCGACATTCCCACGCGGCTGGTGACCGGATTTAAGGGGGGCAACAAGCAAGGATATTCGGACTCATACGTTGTCCAACACCGCCACGCACACAGTTGGGTTGAAGCCTATATCGATCACCGATGGATCACTCTTGATGCCATTCCGGCGGGACGACGACAGAGTGTCGACAGCATTGCCGAGGACGCTTCGGTTTGGCAGGCAATCGAACAGGCCGCAAGGCTGCTGTGGTCGCAAAACGTCGTGGGCATGACGCTGAGCAAACAACAGGCCTTCTTTTACCGGCCAATCCGCAGTCGCGCCAACCGCATTGCCGACGCGGCCAAGCGACAATACGAGGCCGTTGCCGATATGCTTGGACCAAGATTCGGCAGCCGCGATTTCTGGTTTACCTGGCAAGGGTATGCGATCGGCTTTACCCTGCTTTCGGTGCTGGCTGTGTTGTTGTGGCTGTTTTGTTGGCTGGTGAAAAAGGCATTTCTCTATGCCAAACGCATGAAATTTGGATTACGTCGGGTCGGCGACGACTCGGCTCTGCGTATCGAGTTTTACGAACGGTATCGCGGCATTTTGGCGGCACTCGGCCTTCATCGGGAAACATCACAGACACAGCGCGAATTCTCAAGGAATGTGGAAGGGGAACTGTCGGTCCTGCTAACCAGTTCGGGACTGATTGACTTGCCGTTGGAACTCGCCGACCAATTCTATCGCGTTCGATTCGGTGCCGTTCCGCTGGAGGACGACG
>CAUZVF010000837.1:0-3638 GCA_963582955.1 Planctomycetota bacterium | reverse complement strand
CAGAATCAAGTTGCCGTAACCTCCCGATTTCAATCGGACGTTTAACTGATACAGCCACGCGGCCGACTTGAAGTAGTTGCGCAAAATTCGTGGCTGATTCTGAAACCGCGACCGGCGGACATTGCGGTCGACTTCTTGAAGGCAGATCAGGTCAGGGTTCTCGCTTTCAATCACATCGATGACACGCTCGATCCGATAACGCCGGTCGCGCCCGCCGATGCCTTTGTGAATGTTGTAACTCAGAATTCGCATCGAGATGAGCTCGCCTCAGCTCGAAGTGTGGAAGAATTCGTGCCGCAACGGGAACGTTGTGACGCATTTTTATTTCAGCCGAAAGCCCGGCAAGCAAGCACGACGCACAGCGAGTCTGGTCGCGTGCTTTCCGAACGCCTACGGACTCACTTGCTTACGCTTCGTGCTGGCATTTATGCTTCGGAATGCTTCACAGCGTTCCCAACAGGTAGTCTAACACGCCGACGAAGTTCTCGCATTTCGGTCGCGGCTTTTGTGGACATGTGAAATCCCGTCAAAAGTAAAGAAGCGCACACCGGCCGTAGGATGGTCGGCGACGGATTTGCCCGATGAAATATCGTCGCCTTTGTGTCGCCGTTAACGAGTCTTGCTTCCCCATTGAACGGTTTAAGTCATTGCTTGATCTTAGCCGATCTCGCTCCTACACTCGCGTTGCTCGAACGTGGTTGTTGATCGAAATTGATTCAAGGGCGTCAAGTTGCAAGTCATTGTCAACGAAAAAGCTCAAGAAGTTGCCCACGGAACAACCGTGGCGATTCTTTTGGAGCAGCTTAAGATGGAACCGAAATATCTGGCCGTTGAACGCAATCTGGAATTGGTCCCGCGGGCCGAACACGGCGGTTGTGTTTTGGCGGAAGGCGACCGTCTGGAAATCGTCACGCTGGTCGGTGGGGGATAAATTATGACAACCGAAATCGCATTCGACGCACCGCTGGTCCTGGGAGCAGTGCCGAGGTCATCACCGTTGCCGTGCGGCGTGAGCGGCTGATCGACGCGGACGGACGTAATATCCTCGATTTCATCGATCTGGATCGCTACACCATTCTGCCGAATACGGCCGGTTGCTTCTCGGCCGATGACGCGATCCGGGTCGCTCGGCTTGGCCGCGAGATTCTCGAAGGCTTGGAAAACCCCGGCGTCGATTGGGTTAAACTCGAAGTCCTCGGCGATACGAAAACATTGTTGCCCGATCCGGTGGCGACATTGCAGGCGACCGAGAAGCTCGTTTCCGAAGGCTTTCAAGTTCTGTGCTACACGACTGACGATCCGATCACGGCCAAGCGGCTGAAAGATGCCGGAGCAACCTCGGTGATGCCGGCCGGCAGTCCGATCGGCAGCGGCCAAGGCGTTCTGAATCCCAACAACATTCGCATCTGCCTCGAGTATCTCAAGGACGGAGACGCCGACTATCCCGTCATCATCGACGCCGGAGTTGGCACGGCCAGCGACGTCGCCTTCGCCATGGAATTAGGTTGTGACGGAGTTTTGTTAAACACGGGAATTGCCGGAGCTTCCGATCCGTTAACGATGGCGCACGCAATGAAAAACGCTTGCATCGCTGGGCGTCAAGCAAGCCTGGCGGGACGAATTCCAAGAAAACTGTATGCCACCGCTTCCAGCCCGGAAACCGGCGTCATCGCCCCGCGCTAAGTACCGGCCGATCAATAACTGCCGCATTGTCGCATTGTCGCCTTTCGCTCCGCGAAAGTAGCGCAACTTTCGCGGAGCGAAAGGCGACACTAATTGATCGCCCGTTGCTAAAGCAAACATGTCGGCGAGACGCGGGCCCCGCGCCGCTGACTTCAAGGCAACAACACACGGCCGCCGCTCGCGACCAACGTCTGTCCGGTCGTGAAGCTCGATCGTTCTGACAGAAGGAATGCGACGGTTTCGGCGATCTCGTCGGGCTGCCCAATTCGCGGAATCGGTGTGGCGTTGATCAGCTTTTGGAGTGCCGACTTGTCAACTCCGTCGAGGATCTCGGTTTCGATCAATCCGGGAGCGACCGCGTTGACACGAATGTTGTGCGGAGCCAATGCTTCGGCCAGACTCTTGGTAAAGGCGACCATCCCGGCCTTGCTAACGGCGTATGCGATCGACATCGGCCGGGCACGCAACGCGGCAATCGACGCGATATTAACAATGCGGCCGAAACCACGTTCGATCATGCCGGGTTTCACAGCCCACGTCACCAGAAAACTGCTGGTGAGATTGCAATCCATCGTGCGTTGCCACGACTCAAGAGTGATTTCCTCGTGCGGTCCATAATCAAAGATACCGGCATTGTTCACCAGCAAATCGACGGGCCCAAGCTGCTCGGCGATCGTGTCGGTCATGCTGTTGACTTGATCTTCTTTTGATACGTCCGCCTGAATCGCGATCGATTTCACGCCCATCGCATTCAACGCCGCGACGGTTTCGTCAGCGGCGGCCTCGCTGGTCAGATAGTTGACGGCCACGTTCGCGCCGCGCGCCGCGAGGATCTGGCAGCAAGCCCTGCCGATGCCCTTGGCGCCGCCGGTCACCAACGCCGTTCGTCCTTCAAATTCGCGTTTGCTCATTTGTTTGTCGGTTTGGGGTTGGATTTGCAGTATTCTTCGAATTCGGCGGCCGTGGCTTCGTCCATCGGATACGTGCCCAGCAAGGGTGATCCCGACTCGATTTTGCTGAGGATAAAGTCTTCGCGATGTTCCTGCAACGCAGCCTCTTTGGCAACGTCGTCGGCCATCTTACGTGGAATGACGACAACTCCTTCGGCATCGCCAACAAGAATGTCGCCCGGATAGACGGCCACTCCGCCACAACCGATCGGCAGTTGAATGTCAGCGGGATGGTGAATCGTCTTGTTCGTTGCCGCGTGCGGAGACCGGGCGTACGCGGCGATGTTCATCTGGGCGATCGACGGAGAATCTCGGAAACATCCGTCGGTGACGATCCCGATGGCCCCCCGCGCCACCATTCGCGACGCCAAAATGTTGCCCATCGTCGCGGCCCGCTCGTCGCCGCGCGCGTCGATGACCAGTACGTCACGCGTACCGACTTGTTCGATCGCCAGGCGTTGCGGATCGGTCTTGTTGTCGAAATTCAAGTGGTAGTCGATGTCCTCACGCGACGGGATGTACCGCAACGTGAATGCTTGGCCGACCATCGCCAGCTTGGGATTCAGCGGTTTCGCACCCGTAATGAAAGTGTTCCACAATCCGCGTTTTGACATCACGGTGGTTAACGTCGCCGTACTGGGTTTCGTGAGCAGTTCCCAGGTTTCGTCTTGGATCGATCCGTAATTCACCATACTTCGCACTTTCATTGTGAATGATTCATAAAGGCTTGGGAAATTGAGGGCGGCGCACTTCCTTAATCAACGAGCAACGTCACTCATAAGCATCGGCCAATCAATAACTGTCGTAAAATCAGCCGGAACGCGCTAGCGTCCGGTTCACGTTGAAACCGTAGGCTAGCGCCCAATGGCAGTCACTTTACCCACCCTTAGGGAGGGTCGGACGCGGTAGCGGCCGGGGAGGGTTGGCCGAAAGTCAACATTTGGGCGGCGAATCAAACTCCCACCCCTCCCCGCTCGTTCCTCGCGACCCTCCCAACGGGAGGGT
>CAUZVF010000836.1:0-3639 GCA_963582955.1 Planctomycetota bacterium | reverse complement strand
TCTGGCGTGTCATGCCGGAAAAGTCGCCGGCCGTGTCATTCCGGGATTACCGAACACACATTTCGCACTTCAGACTCTCGTCGAAGACGTCAAGCTGACAAAGTTAAGTCTGCTAAAACCGTTCGGACACCTGGATCTTGCCTCGTTCAAAATCCCCTTCGGAACCACGAACGGCACCACTAACGCCGTCGTCTTCGGCATCGCATTGGGTAACGTCCGCGACCGAGATATGCGAGTCGATCGCAGACGACCGTCGTTGAAGCTGGATCACCACGACTTGGACGCGCCGCCACTTTG
Source organism: Planctomycetota bacterium (assembly GCA_963582955.1). Lineage (GTDB taxonomy): Bacteria > Planctomycetota > Planctomycetia > Planctomycetales > Planctomycetaceae > CAUZVF01. The sequence continues at coordinate 3,342 of CAUZVF010000836.1, read as the reverse complement.
GAATTTCAAGAAGAAGCGATCTCTTTATTGCGACGGCTTCGCACCCAAAAACCACCGCGTGTTGATGCAATTCATGCTGTTGCCGGTCTACGATGCGAAAACCGTTTACGGTTGGGAGCCGGATTTCAAAGCGATCCAAGCGTGGATCGAATCGCTGCAAACCCCGAAATACCCGTGGCCAATCGATCAACCGTTGGCCGCAAAAGGCGAAGCGCTCTTCCAGGCAAATTGCACACGCTGTCACGGGACGTACGGACCCGGCGGACAATACAAACAGATGACAATTTCATTGGAAGTTGTCGGCACTGATCCAATCCGCGTGCGGGCACTCAATCGAGAGCACCGGCTTTGGATTCGCGACGGTTGGATGAGCCGATACGGAAAGGACGCCGTCGATGTCGAACCGGCCGGTTATGTTGCTCCGCCGCTCGACGGAATCTGGGCCACAGCTCCGTATTTTCACAACGGCTCGGTTCCGACGCTGTGGCACGTTTTTCATCCGGATCACCGTCCCACTGTCTGGAAACGAACCGAAAACGGGTATGATAAAAAGCGTGTTGGCTTGGAAATCAACGAGTCGGACGAATTGCCAAACGGCCTGACATCCGCCGAAAAGCGTCGCTATTTCGACACACGGCAACGCGGGAAGAGTGCCGCGGGTCATACATTTCCAGCAAGACTGACCGAAGGCGAACGACGCGCGGTTTTGGAATATCTCAAATCAATTTGAACAACCAATGAAACGGTGAGGGGCGACTTTGATGTCTGGCAGATTTCGAACAATTTGGTTTCTGGTTGCCATTGCCTTTGTTTTAGGCCGTGTCAGTTCCAGTCCGGCTGACGGTAAAGTCATGCCGCCGCGCAAATACACGGGTTCGCTGGAGGAGCGGGCACAGGAGGCCATCATCATCTTCCATGGATCGAAGAAGTCGGACGGTGCGGTCGAGGACTTGATCCTGAAGATTTCGGTCGCCGGCAACGTCGATAATTTCGCCTGGATCATTCCCTTTCCAAATCAGCCAGAAGTGGAACAAGAAGACGTCCGGCTGTTCAAGGAAGTCTTCGATTATGTCGAGGCCCGGCGATCCTATCGGTCGAGAGACGGCAAGTCAGACGCTGTGGGAGCAACCAAGAATGCGGCGGCACCCGCGGCCGACGTCGAAGTTCTCTCACGCGAAGTTGTTGGATCTTTTGACGTCGCCGTAGTCCGTGAGAACCAGCCGGGGAAGTTGAACCAGTGGCTTGACCAAGAAGGCTTCCAGACGCTGGAAGACGCCGACGACGTTTTGGATTTCTATCGCGAGAAACAATACGTCTATGCCTGCATCAAAGTGGATAAGGCGCAACTGAATTTGCAAAAGGCGGTCGACATCCATCCGCTGCGGTTTACATTTGAGACCGGCGGGCGAGACGGCATCTATTTTCCCATGAAAATGACGGGACTGCAGAATGACCCGTTCGACGTAAACTTGTACGTGTTTTACCGGTTCTGGTTGAACGATCGTTTGAACAAGTTCGGATACGAGCATCGCGGCTTCCGACGCCGCTTTCGCGACTGGGACTCGAAGGGCTGCGTGCCCAACGGCGGCAAAGCATTCTCCGCGCCGCAAACCGACCCCTACCTAAAACGCTATGCACGCAAGTTTCCGAACGTAACAAAGCTGCTGCAAAAACTGCATCCGGGTGAACGGTACTATTTGACGAATATCCAAGCCAGAAATCTCGCACCAGCCGTCGTGCGCCAGTGGAAGGATGATTTGTGGATGTTTCCGTTTTACACAAATGGCGGCATGGTTCCCTACGACGTCCGCAACAACGGCGTCGCCTCGGCGGCATGGCCGAACGAACCAGCGCGGAAACAGACGCCATCACGAAGGACTCGGACATTATCGCGATCGGTCGTCAACCCACAAAACCTTGTCCTCCTCGTGGTCGTGCTGCTGGCAGGACTCGCGATTGGCTTTGCCGTGGGACGAATGAAAACGAATCCCTCTGACGCTGGTGACTGATCGGCGCTGGTGGCTGATCGGAAGGAACCGAGTGCCCTCAACTTGGTGAATACTTGGCATTAAATCGATGAATTTTCCCGCCACACGTCATACGTTGATCCACCGAATCACCGTCTCTGGTGACGAAGCCGATTGGCGTCAGTTTATGACGGATTACTGGCGCCCGATTTGCCGGTTCGCCATGAATTGGGGGAAACTAGGTATCGACGACGCCGAAGATGTCGCGGCCACGACTTTTCAAGTCCTCATTAGCGCACGGTTGTTGGCACGGTGGTTGTCAAAGCCGACGGCCAAATTACGAACTTTGTTGTGCAGCGTTGTTCGAAACGTGCTGTCCAATCGTGCGCGAATCAACACGGGCCGTGCCCGATTGGTCAGTGAAAAACCCAATGAGTTTCAAGAGATCGCTTCCGTCGTCTTGGAAAACGAATCGAAAGTCGTCCCCGAACAAATCGATGCTTTCTACACCGCCTGGGCTGACGAACTGCTCCAGAATGCTGTTGAAGCCCTGATGTCTGAATGCCTGAAGGACGGCCGTGGCGATGATTTTCGTGTTCTCTACGGCAAAATCTGTGACCGAATGACGATGAAAGAAATCGCGGACAGTCTTGAAATCAAGATGAATTCCGTCGAGAGTTCCTACCGGCGGACTCGGAAACGATTTGGTGAATTGCTGGAACAACTCGTCCGTCGCGGGGCCGAGCGGTACGCCAACGACGGAGACGCCCGATCCGAGTTTCGCATCGAATGGGACCGGCTGGGAGAGTTTCTCAAGAACCGAGGTGGGATCGAGGATGCCGTCCGCAAGTCTTACGAACAGCTGGATTCCGCGGCACTCAGGAACCGCGAGCATTCGTCGGTGAAGACACTCCTGGCGAAGATGGATCAGTTGCGTAGTGGTCCGTCAATGGACGTATAGACAGAAATGTTGCGCCAATCGGTGACTGACAGAGTTTTGCCAGTTGGCAATGCACCTCCGGTTCGAAACATAGCCGATCGAACCCTCGCTTTCCTGCATTTCGTTCACAAGAAATCTGCCGGTGCGCGGATTTCGTTACATGAATAGATAGAGCCGCTCGTGTTGCGTAAATCGGCCCCTCAGCGTTGATCGGCCAACAGGAACATGGGAAGGTAATACGGTAGCGCAACCAATGGTTGATTATTCTGAGCGCCGAAAGCGCCGATCGGCGCCGAAAGTCCGATTAACCGTTCAGAACAATCACGCTTTGCGTGCGCTAAGGATCGGCGAAGAAACAAGTTGATGATCTTGGGTGGCTGTGGCCGAGTGAAGCGAGTCCACGCCATTAAATTGGAGATGGTTTCAAAACCCGAT
>CAUZVF010000835.1:0-3640 GCA_963582955.1 Planctomycetota bacterium | reverse complement strand
CGCGACGGTGCCAGCGACATCCTGGTCTCTCATCTTGACGTGCCCGTATCGCTGCTGACCAATACTACAAAGGAACGCGGTAACTTTATCACCATTCAATTGCGGGGAGTATCATCCAGCCGAGATGCGATCGGAACCACGGTTACAGTCGAAATCGGCGGAAAAAAACTGATGCGGCAGTTGACGGGAGGCGACGGATACCTCGCCTCAAATCAAAAACTCCTGACATTCGGCCTTGGACCGGCAACACGTGCCGACCGGTTGTCGATCCATTGGCCGTCAGGGGCGCAACAATCTTGGGAAGAAGTTGCCGCGGGCTCACAGCTATTGGTCATCGAGCACCACGACCGCCTGTTCCAAATTTCCGACTGAGATCTTGGCAATCCCGAAATCGGTGTGCGGACAATTTCCCGCTTCGATCGAGCCCGCTTCGATCGTAACCGGCATTGGCCACGAACCATCCCCGATTTCTCCCCGTAGTATCCGCACACCGCGCGGGGCCTCAATTCCGAGTTGGACGCTGTTGCGTCCCGTACGAACGACACGCACAACAATGTCTTCGCCGATTTGAATGGATTCCAGTTTCTTGCGTGATAGAACGAGCATTGTATTCCTCCGTGAATGGATTCGTGACGCTGATCGCATCACGGTGTTTGGTAATGTGAGAGTCGTGCGACGCTCCAGCAGACAACAACAAAACGTCCTCGTCGTTACCGCAGTTGGAGTTTCTCGAAAAGAGGCTTCGAAAAACGGCAAGAGCCGTGGCTCTAAGAAGAGCCCGTCATCGTTAACTGTTGCGGCGTACGAGCGATTCTAATTGGATCGCATGGGCTCGAAAACACGGCGACAAGAATAGACCGGCTCTAGCTGGCCGAATTCACGGAGCTTGGCGGCGTGTTGCCAGTGCTTGCTGCAGCGATGGTTGGAAGAAAAGCACGGCTTGCTGGGGAGAGTCAGTTGAATCATCAATCCCACCTTTCGTCGAGTGGTGCCCGGCTGATCGCGGGTCACACTTACATTATTTGACGTATTTGTTTTCAGGTTCGGCGAATTATGCCAAGTGGAATCCCGGCTGTCTAGATTGAAAACGATCGTACACAAGAAATTTTCGTGATTTTCCTGATATTCGGAAGAAGACGCCAATTCCAAAAAAACGGCGACCATGTCGCTGATTCGAAAGGAATAGTAATTGCCTGCTGGACTGCCAGGACATAGGTTTTTCGAGAATTTGACAGACTTGTGATCCTGGACGACTTACGGGAGCTTTCGATGAATTCATGGCAAGGCGGAGACTGCCCTACTTGTGGGGAAAACGTGCCAAAACTGATGATCCGGTGCCACGTATGCCGGGAGCTACTGAATCCCGATCTTGAGGAACGTCACGTTCAGGTTCCCGATTACATCCCTCTGCAAGAGATTGAACCCGACGCACAACCAAGCGATACTCGACTGGATGTTGCCGCGAGTTGACCGACAGACAGGCAGACCGGACCCGCGTGTTACGACTTGTCGAGATTCTGCCAGTGCTCCAGCAGCCGCTGATAATCATCGGGTGAATCCAAGTCGGTTGTCACCGACGGTGTTTCGACTTCAAGTTCAACAACGTTTGCGACGTTGCAATGAACCAGCCAGTTCAGACCGCGGTCTGGTGGAATTCGTGATACCGCCTCGGCAAACTTCCAACGTAAGAAAGTTGGATGCCCACGTTTCTGTTGAAATGTTGGAGCCAGGATTTCGCAATCATCTTGCTTCCAACGGGCCAGCAGTGCATCCAAGGCGGAAGCATCCAGGATTGGATGATCCGCTGGAATTAATAGCCATCCATCAGTCGGTGCGGGAACATATTTGTGGCCGATGTGCTGCAATGCGAATTCAACGCTGTCGCGCATGTCGGGCGGGTCGGTTGTGGGCTGAAGAACCGTCGCGCCGGCCAATTCCGCTTCCCGCTTCAGGTCATCGTCGTCACGACGAACGACGACAAAGGTTTCCGTGACGTTGGAACGAATCAGTACTTCGAGCAACCGGGCGATGACGGTTTTGGAACCCATCGGAAGCAGCAGTTTCGGTCGACCCATCCGACGGCTGCGACCGGCCGCCGGAACAACCGCGAATAGTTTTGACACGGAATCCATCGAAACGTAGGCACCTTTCAAGAGAAGCAGTTTCAAATCGTGGCCTGACTCTGCGAGTCGAACTGGAATTGTAGAAACATCTCGACTCCGAGGGTCAAGTTTCGGGGGTTTGATACTACTTGGAGCAATCGCGACGAATTGTGTTGCCGATGACGAATTGCATTGAATTCGCGTTGTCGTTACGGCAACATTGACATCGGCGCACTTTCTGACTCAATCTTAAGGAGCATCTTCAATGAAGCCTATCATCAATAATGACCATCCTTTGTGGCCGTGTCAGCTTTCCCGTCAGCCGAGAGCGGACTTGGTTACCAGTGCGATCAGTCGCGCACTCCGTGCGATTCCGGCGGTCGTTCTACTATGCGTTACGGGTTGTGGAGACTTCAATCAAGCGACGGATACGCAGCGCCAACCGGCCAACGTTCCGGGAATTGCTCCAGCCGGCGGACTCGACGAACTTCAGAAATCACCAGCAAAGAATTCTCCCGCCGTGGCTTCCAATAGTCAGTCTCGGAAACCGAACGAATCGAAGAATACGGCACCAAAAAGAGGAATCATTGGCAAAACGACCGCGAAAATCGTCGATGCGAAAAAAGCCAAACAGAACCCACAAATCGTCGAAGTCGAGAACAAACTCTCTGGCAGCGATCCAATCTCGATTGCCGCGTCCGCGTATATTTCATTGTCGTCGAGAGCCAGTTTGTTCGGCTTCCAGAGTTCGCTGAAGCAATACAAAATTGTCAACGAAAAAGCTCCGAGTTACGACGAGTTCCTCAAGATGACGGAGCAGCACGGGATCAAATTTGCGATGTTGCCGCCCTATCAAATGTACGGATACGACGAAAAGAAAGGCGGAATTGTCATTCTGGAAGACAAGGCCGAAAAAATCCGGCGCTACAAGGCGGCCAACATCCCGTTAGACGACGCTGACAAGAAATTCGACGATTCGGCAAATTAAGATCTTTCATTGAGTGATACGCGTGCCTCTTTGTGTCGCCTTTCGCTCCGCGAAAGTGGCGCTACTTTTACACGGCGAAAGGCGACTTTGGTTGCGGCCTTCAGCCGCGAGAGGCAGACGACTTGAAAACGAGCCCGACCATTTCGTCGCGCCACAAAGTTTAAGTCCGCTTCAAGTCTCATTGACAGCGGGAATGCCGAATTGCTCGCAGCACTAATCCGGGCCCGCCATTTCCATGACCTTCCCATTCATTGGATGCAATCTTTCCAATTTAATGATCTTCCATTCATTTGACTCTTTTTGCCAAGTCAGCCGCCATCGTGTGGCGGAATGGCCGACGTCCCCATAACCTTTAATTGACCAACGTCCATTCGCGCGAAAGTGGGTGAGCGCCCGTGAATTTTCTAACTTCATGGTCACCGCCAAATCAGAGATACGCAGGCGGTCGATCTTTGCGATCAATCCCATGCTAATGCGTACATCGAGCTTGACCCAGGCAGGCGCGGCGTCCGAAATAAAATCCAGCGTTGCTTGCCTGTCAAGTTTCTTC
>CAUZVF010000834.1:0-3642 GCA_963582955.1 Planctomycetota bacterium | reverse complement strand
TTCTTCTCCTCAAGAGCAGTATACGCTCTTCTCTGAGCGCCCACTATTCCTGGGGAAGTCCAGGCAGTATCTCAAAGCTAAAGAGATCATGGCAGAGATGCATCAAATTCGGATGCAATCCAATAACTTCGCTGTCGTGAAGAAGAGTACGGAGCCACCGGAGATTCTCTGTGACTTCCTTAACCGGACCATCGTAGAATTGAAACAAATCCTCATTCTGGCCGTCACGCGCAAAATCAAACCAAAATCGAGGCGAGTCCTGCAATAGAGCAATTAATGGCAGATGTTTTAACGGGCCGTGACTCCATGCGACTGGGATCTCTTTTGGCGAGTATTGCTTAAGGGAATACAGAATCTTACGGATCGCACTTCGTATCCATTCCGGGCCAAACATGCTTTCTCCATTCAGGGGGTTGTGTGCTGCCACATGAACAGCATCTGCCCGACTGAAAGCAGCGTCTCGACTCGCGGCGTGTTCTCCAGCCACATTTGCAACGACTCGAAAAACGCGTCGGCGTTGGGAGCGTCGTAGAACGAGAAGACGAACGTGCTGTGCGGCGTCGGCAGCGACGGGTCCTTGTCTACGTCCGGGTCAACCGGCAGCCCGCCGGGCAGTATCCTGAGAAACCGCTCGGCCACCGCCGTCTTTCCGGCTCCGCCCATGCCGATCAACGCACACACGCCACGGCCGCCGCGTCGCCACCAGTGACAAACGTCGTCAAGTTGCGGACGGTGCTGCCAGTTGTGGGCTCGCAGGAGCGTGTGGACGAAATAGTTGCTGCGATTGGCTAGTGGTTCAGCGGACATGGCGACTGACGCGGTTTAATGAGTACCAAAGTGACCGACCATCAACGGTAAGTCAGTATACGGACTCGGAAACGGCAATGCATGTTAAAGCTGTCAACGGTCAGCTCACAAACGGGCAGAATGCGATATCTCAAAGCTGAAAGCTGATCGCTCACAGTTTGAGTTATCTACCGTTGGCCGATTGAATCGACGCTTCATTAACTTCCAACGATCGCGCGGCGTCTGTGAGTTGCTTCCAGGTGGTGTCGTCCAGGTCGATGCCTTCGGCCATGCGTTGTTGGCGGTTACGGTGTTCGATTTCTCCCGGCATCAGGATGTCGGCGTCGGGCGAAACTTTGTCGGAGCTCTTGACCCAGTCGATGTACTGCCGCACTTCGGGGCCGAAGAATTGCTCGACCTGGAACGCTTTGGGATCCAGCAGCATGGCCAGCATGCCTTGTTCCAGGCGGTCGATGCCCGGCTTGCTGCAACCGCCACCGGTGAGGGCTCCGGCCAGAATCTCGGCGACGATGCCCAGACCGTAACCTTTGTGGCCGCCAAATGGCAGGATCGCTCCGCGCGGAAGACCATAGAATACCGCCGGGTCGTTCGTCGGGTTGCCTTCGGGATCGATGATGCAGCCATCGGGAACGGTGACTCCTTTGTTGTAGGCGACCTTCAATTTTCCCTCGGCGACTGATGACGTGGAAATGTCGAAAATGATGTTCGGTCCGCCGTCGACAGGGATTCCCACGGCGACGGGATTGGCCGACAGGCGGCGACTGATGCCTCCAACAGGTGCGACCAGCATGCCCAAGCCGCTGGTGTTGACGAAGTGCAACGAGACCAATCCCGCGTCGGCCGCTATTTCCGCCCAATGCCCGATGCGTCCCATGTGTCCTGCGTTGCGAACCGCGACCGCCGAGATGCCTTGGTTGCGGCATTTGTCGATGCCGCGTTGCATCGCGTCGACGCCGATGGCTTGGCCGAATCCCAATTGACCGTCGATGATTGTGATGATGTCGTTTTCGAAGACGACTTGTGCCGTGCGATTGGCGAAGACCTTTTCTTCGTTGACCCATTGGACGTAATGGGAAACGCGGATGACACCGTGCGAGTCGTGTCCGGCCAAGTTGGCCTGAACTAAATGGTCGGCAACGCATTCAGCTTCGGTTTCGCCGCAGCCGACAGCAAGAAAGACTTCGGTAACAAGATCTTGAAGTTTCCGAGGATCGAATTTCATGGATTAGTGCCTGGGTGTGAGACTTTGTGGAACCGCGCCGCCGTGGGCGACGTGTCAGTCGTCGAATCCGATCAGAATAGTGCGTGCGACGCGAAAACGAAAACATATCCCCCAAAGATTCGTGGCGACCGCCGACTCACTCGTCGCTGCTGTCTCCACCTGGCTAGCGGGATGCGTCAGCTTCCTGGCCCGGACTAGCGGTGTTCGAACCGCAGCTGATAACGGCGACGAAATCTAAACTGGCGTGATGCTTTTGACTGATGGCCGGTCCATTAGGCATCGACCGATCAATAACTGTCGTATTCATCAGCCGCAGGGCGCTAGCCCAATGGCACTCACTTTACCCTCCCCTTGGGAGGGTCGGACGCGGTAGCGGCCGGGGAGGGTTGATCGAAGTCAATCGTCGTGCGTCAAATTGCAACGCTCGTCCCTCGCGACCCTCCCAAAGGAGGGTGAAATCCAAAGTGAGTACCATTGGGCGCTAGCCCACGGTTTACAGGAAAACCGGACGCTAGCGCGTTCCGGCTGATTGTCGACAGTAATTGATCGGTCAGTGCTAGGTCTTGTCCGCCCGATCCGCGAAAAAAAAAACGCGAATCGGCGACTCGAACGCGACAATTCAAAATGGCTGTGTTTTACTCGGAGTCAGCACCGGTGATCGGCGAAATCCTGAATGTGGACTACAACCAAATAGCCAGGAAGCTGACGCTTCCCGCTAGCCTGGGTGGGGTGGTGAGCGTTTGACGTGACCGGAATCACGTTCTGCTGTCGTGATTATCTCGCCGAGTGGGAATTGCCTATCAACTCACTTGAAACCGAGTGTGCCATGTGACATATTTCATCCTTCGATTCGGCACGCAGTCGCGTCGCCACAGCCAAATGTCCAGATCAGCCTGTGATTCTCGACCTGCAAGACCTCTTTCCAGGACTTGCAGCCAACCGGGATTCGGGACATTTGCGACACGGTAAGGAACCCACATGGCACCGATTTTTGCTGCCAAGACCATCGCGGAATTTCTGGTCGAGCAAGACTACTTTAAGTCCGATACGGCACCGTATGTCGCTGCGCTGATTCACGTGGCTGTACTGGGTGCGTTTTTTGGGCTGCCGGCCGGCATCTTGATCTGGGCCGAACGCAAGATTTCAGCCCGTATCCAGGATCGGCTGGGTCCCACGCGAGTTGGTGGCAAATTTGGTTGGCTGCAATCTCTGGCTGACGGCATCAAGTTGATTCAGAAAGAAGATTTGGCTCCGGAGGGCGCTGACAAAGTATTGTTTCGGTTGGCTCCTTATATCGTCATCATCGCGTCGTTTGCGGCCTTTATCGTGCTACCATTTTCCGATGGTTGGGTGGCGGTGGCTTTGGACAGTGGATTGTTCCTGATTCTGGCGATCCTGTCTCTGGAAGTCGTCGGCGTGATTCTGGCCGGTTATTGCAGCGGTTCGAAGTGGGCGTTGTTCGGCTCGATTCGCGAAGCGGCTCAGATGGTGAGCTATGAAATTCCCATGGCAATCTGTGCTTTAGTGCCGATCGTCGCGGCCGGGTCGTTGAACCTGGGCGAGATTGGCCGCATGCAGTCGGGCTGGATTTGGAATTGGTTCATTTTTCACGA
>CAUZVF010000833.1:0-3644 GCA_963582955.1 Planctomycetota bacterium | reverse complement strand
CGGCCGAGCTTTCGGTGCAGAGTAATCAACTTGCCCAAGACTGAACTGGTCAAATACTCGACCACCGACATGCTGATGACGACTTTCTTGGATCCGAATTGGTCGACCAAAGCAAACAGTTCGAAACCCAATTGTTCGATGTTTTCTTCATCCGTGATGTGCGAAATGTTCAAAGTCGCGACGACGGCATCGCCATGTTCTTCGACCGACATGTACTTGGGTTTGAATTCGGACGGCAGCATGCCGCGGTTCCTCACCTGACAGCTTCAAGATGATCGTGTAATGCACGCTGGCCATGCGCGGTTACGAAACTACCAATATCGTCGGATGAACCCGGAATTTCAACAGGAACATACCGCCGATCCGAGCCGCGTACAAGATCAGGGTTGTCCTTTGATTGCCGTTCGACAAGCACTTGCAGATTCTTGCCGACCAGCGATTGATAATAAGTCTTCGCAAGTTGCCGTTCCAGAACGGCCAATCGTTGGCAACGTTCTTTCTTGACGTCCGACGGCACTTGGTCTGGAAAACTGGCTGCCGGAGTACTTCGTCGCGCACTGAAAGGAAAAATATGAATCTTCATGAAACCGACATGCTGGCAGGCATCAAGGGTTTGTTCAAATTCGTCTTCGGTTTCGCCGGGGAATCCGACGATGACGTCGGTGGTGAACGCGGGATTGTCGAGCATTTGACGCATTCGGCCGACTTTTTCCAGAAACCGATGGATGTGATAGCGCCGCCGCATCCGCCGCAAGACCGAGTCCGAACCGCTCTGCAACGACGGGTGGAACTGTGGGCAAAGATGCTCGCAATCGGCAGCGGCCTTGATGAAATCGTCATGAATTTCGGCCGCCTCGATACTGGAAAGCCGCATCCGCCATTCGCCAGGAATCCGGTCGAGCCGGCGGAAGAGGTGCCACAACCGAAAGGGAGGTGAACCCGACTTGCCGCGCGTCGTGTCCACGCCAAAATGGCCAACATGGATTCCGGTCAGGACAATCTCACGGAATCCGTTGCCCACCAAGCGTCGCACTTCTTCCTCGATGTCGTCGGGCGAGCGGCTTTGCAGGCCCGGACGCACTTTAGGGATGATGCAATAAGTGCATTTCAAGATGCACCCGTCCTGAACCTTGACGTAGGCACGCTGACGTCCGTCGAAATAGCTGATTCCCGACGGCAATTCCTCGACACCGAATCGTTGCAAGACATCGGGCAATTCACGCTTATCTTCAACGACTTCGAACACGCCGGGAAGTTCTGATACCGCTTGGGGATCGCGAGTCGCGTAGCAACCCATCACAATCGTGCGCGTGCCGGGATTCTTACGTGCGAGCTGGCGAATAACCTGGCGGCTCTTGGAATCGCCTGTCGATGTGACGGTACACGTATTGACGACGCACAGGTCCGCGTGCTCGCCTTCGATTGCTTCACGATATCCGTTCTGAAGCAGCGACTCTTTCACCAACTGAGTTTCGTACTGATTCACCTTGCATCCCAAGGTGACCAGCCGGCAGGTTGCCTGCATTTGTCATTTCTTTCGGCGTCCACGCCGTCCTGACGACTTGCCGCCATTGGACGGGCCTCGCTTCGAGGATGTGCGTTTTCCAGAATCGGATTCGCTAGCCGCACCTTCCACGAGACTGGGGTCGAGCAAATACGAGATCGCTTCTTCCCAAGTTGGCAAATCCCGATAAGCGGTGGCTTCGACTGAGTCGTGTTCTGGCTGCGGTGTTCCACCTTCGCTGTTTAATTCTCGGCCATCACCGTTACCGGACGGATCCGTAAACTCGGTCTCGGCATCTTGAGGCGTGGTGCTCACGGCGGTGAGTTCGCTTTCCACTTCGGAAGATTTCTCACGCCGTCCTCGCCGGCGTCGCGAGCGTCGTCGAGGGCTGCGTTTTTCGGCGGCCGGCGGCTTTTTCTCGGCGACGTCATCAACAAAAACACCAAACCCATCGGCTGATTCGCCTTCGCTTGCCGAGACTTCGGTCACGGGCCGGGCGTCGGCTTGGGGAGTGTCGTCGCCAGCTGTTGCGTCGTCACCAGTTGTTGCGTCGTCGCCAGCATCGTCGGACTTGGGCCGGCGGCGTCTGCGGCGACGGCGTCTTTTTCGCGGAGGAGATTCGGAATCAGCGTCCTCGTCCGCTTCCGCGGTTCCGTCGGCATCGCCCGGGCCGGTTTCACCTTGCCCCTCTTCAGCTTCTTGCTCTTGGGTGTGTGTTTCCGTTTTTGAATCTTCCCGAACACTCGGCACATCGGACACTTCTTCTTGCACTTCCGTTTGTGCTTCGTCTTCCGGCTGCGGCTCTTGGGCGGCGTCCGAATCGGAAGATGTCGAACCGAAATCCACGGTGTCAAGAACTCCGACACCGAACGCTGTGTCTTCGACGAATTCGTCCTGAAACGACGCGGCCGATGCATCCGAACTTTCAGTCGCAGCGGGCTGTACCGGGGGATCGTCCTTGATTACTGAACGAGCCGTCGATCGGTCACTCTGTCTGGATGTCGGTCTTTTCCCTGCCCGCCGGCCCGAATCTGACCGCCGGCCCGAATCAGGCTTGTCATCCCAATCCCAATCTTCCAAGGCGTTCCAATAATTGTCTCGTTCGGGATCATTCGATTGTGATTCCGCATTATCGGCAGCGGTTTCTTCAGCCACGGCTTCAGCGGTGACGGAATCGTCCGATTGCGATTCGGCGTTGTCGGTTGGGTCGGCAGAGTCGGACTGGCCTGCTTCAACCTCGGCAGTCGCGTCGGTCTCGGTTCCAACGTCCGGAAGCGCTTCAGAATCCGCAGCCGATTCATCGGCGATCACTTCCGCGATCACTTCGTCAGACAAGACCGGCGTTTCGCTGATTCCGTCACTGCTGAAATCGATGCCAAATAAGTCTTCGGCGAGGCCTTCCCACGAGTCTTCCGGCCCAGAGAGGCCGGATTTGTTCGGTTCACTGCTCATAGCTGGCAAAGTAGCTGGTATTTGCCAGCAATGCAAGAGGCCATGCGGAGCGGTTACTGGGCGTGTTGTTCTTGCAATAGCTCATACAATCGCTTGGTGTTTTCAAGCGTTTTGCGGTATTGCTTCGAATCGGCAAAACCGACCACCTTGCCCAGCAGATCCGCGTCGGGGCTAAGCACGACCGAACACGGAATCGATTTGACTTCCAGAATCCGAGCGACCTTGGGCTGCTTGTCGAGATCAAGATGCACGGGAATGAACGACGAATTGATGTATTTGACCATACTCGTCTCGGACAACGTCGTCGCTTCGAGCTTCTTGCAGTAGCCGCACCAGTCGGCGTGAAACACTAACAACATCGGCTTGTTTGTTTTCAGCGACTCCCGGTGCGCGGCATTTAGGTCGGAGCGCCACTTCAGTCCCTTTGCGATTTTGGGGGTCTGCTTGCGATGAAAAGAAAACGGCGCCGCCATCAGCTTGAATCCAACGAACCCAACCAAGAGGCTCACGAATAAGAACGTGAATGTCTTTTTTCGATACGTCATCGTCCGTGATTCCTTCACGTGGTTTGCAGAAAACGCTGGGACTTCCCAAAAACACTTACAACTGTTGCTTTCTGATTTATCGGTGAAAGCCGGTCACATTCTGTGAACATGTGCGGGAAAACTCGCGATTTTGTCAGGACAAC
>CAUZVF010000832.1:0-3645 GCA_963582955.1 Planctomycetota bacterium | reverse complement strand
GGCCGAGATTACGGAACGGAAATCCCCGCCGCCCATCCCGCCGCAACCGACCTTGGCGAAGTACAACGTGTCGGACGGAGCGGCTCTCTTGTTCGTCTTGCCCAGGCAATACGAGGGGACAATCGTCACTGTAGCGGCGGCGGATGACAAGAATCTGCGTCGTGTGAGTTTCTTCATTTCCTTGGCTCTCCTAAAGTCTGTGGCTCGTTCTCCTGGTACCGTTCTACCCGCAGGACGGCAAGAAAGGAAGAAGTCTGGCACCCCTAAGAGTCCAAGAAACTCATACCTTCGCGAGATACGTTACAAAACGACGCATTTTTGATTTGCGACAACGAGTGGGCAGTGAGTTGTCTCAGACCGCCATGCGTTTTTGACGTACGCTGGGCGCGTCAGATTCCCGCAGGTTCTTGAGAATCCCGACACATTCGGCTGAGGCAGCCAGATCGTCCCAGCGGCCGCGGCGATTTCCCACTGGTATTTGGGATGCGACGTTTAGGCCGGTTGCGTTTGATGGTTGTTTTGTAAGAATTGCCGGAGCACGGGCATTTGCCGTGGCAGTGCTGGTACAACAGGAATTGGCTGACGCGTAATTCGTTAAGAGCCCACGAAACAGCTTGGCCGTAATATTGGATCCGGATGTATCATTGAGTTACGATGGAAGATTCACTTGGCTGGCCTTCCGGCTTATTCTTCGCACTGGTACTTGGTCATTCGCATGATGATTCGACAGACGATTCGGGCTCTTTTGGTCGCAATGTGTTTCGTAGGCAGTGCTTTTGCTGCCGATCGTGACGTCGATTTCAGCCGCGATATTTTGCCGCTGCTGTCCGACAAGTGCTTCCAGTGTCATGGCCCTGACGAAGCCAATCGCGAAGCGGGTTTGCGGCTGGACAAACATGACAAGACGATTGCGAAGCTGGATTCGGGCCAGACGGCCATCGTGCCGGGCAAGAGCGATCAAAGCGAACTTTTCCGGCGGATTGCGTCCAAAGATCCGGATGTGAAGATGCCGCCAACCGATTCGGGCAAGACGCTGACCGCTGCGCAAATTGTTCTGATCAAGAAGTGGATTGATGGCGGAGCCCAATGGTCGGGCCACTGGGCGTTCCAGCCGCCGAAGCGACCGCGGATTCCGGCACGGATTGAGGGATGGCGCGCAAACAATCCGATCGATCACTTTCTGCACGCAGGGCTGATCGCCGCGAGTCTCTCGCCGGAAGATCGCGCCTCGAAGGAAACACTGATCCGACGAGTGACGCTCGATCTGACAGGCCTGCCAACCACGATCAAGGAAATCGATGATTTTCTTGCGGACGATTCCGAACAGGCATTCGAATATGTTGTCGATCGTCTGCTGAATTCCCAAAGGTACGGCGAACACATGGGCCGTATCTGGCTGGATGCGGCTCGCTATGGTGACACCCACGGCCTGCACCTGGACAACGAACGGTCGATCTGGCCATATCGCGACTGGGTGATCGCAGCGTTCAATCGTAATCAGCCGTTTGATGAATTCACGGTCGAACAGCTTGCCGGCGATTTGTTGCCCAGTCCGACTTTGACGCAGCGGGTTGCGACGGGATTCAATCGATGCAACGTCACCACCAGCGAAGGCGGTTCGATCAACGAAGAGTACTTCGTGCGCTACGCGGTCGACCGAGTGGAAACCACGGCAACCGTCTGGCTGGGCCTGACCGCCGGATGTGCGGCGTGTCACGATCATAAGTTTGATCCACTGACGCAAAAGGAGTTCTACCAGCTGTTCTCGTACTACTTCAGCCTGACCGAACGAGCGATGGACGGAAATGCTCTGTTGCCACCGCCCGTCGTGAAGGTTCCCACTGAGACTCAGGCGACACAGCAGAAAGAGTACACGCAGGAATTGGCGGCGATCGACAAACGGATCGCGACGCTGCTGTCGGAATTCGATTACACCGACCCGAAGCCGACTGAGCCGTTGGGAAAACTGAGCGAAGAACAGTTCGTCTGGATCGATGATGAACTTCCGGCCGGAGCGAACCCGCAGGGAAACGGTCCCAATCCCTGGCGGTTCGTTGGCGCTTCCGATCACCCAGTTCACAGCGGCGAGAAATCCACCGTACGCACGGGGGAAGGCAATGGGATCACGCAGCATTTCTTTACAGGGGCGACCGACAAACTGAAAATCGGCGAGAACTCGCGGCTATTCGCCCACGTGTATCTTGATCCCAAGAACCCGCCGCAAACGATTCAGTTGCAATTCAACGACGGAAGTTGGGAACACCGCGCGTCCTGGGGAGCGGACAAGGCCTTCGGCGCAGGTCGAAAGAACGCATCCAACCGGCTTATCGCCAAACTGCCGGAAAAGGGACAGTGGGTCCGCTTGGAAGTCGCTGCCAAAGCGGTCGGCCTGAAGCCTGGAGCGGAACTGAACGGCTGGGCGTTCACTCAGGTTGGCGGCACGGTTCACTGGGACACGGCGGGGATCGTTTCGCAATCGCTGTCTGACGAGCAAAAACGTTCCCTATTCGTCTGGGAACAGTTCCGCAAGACGGGAAAGCCGCCCGCGCTGCCGGCCAAGATCCAAAAGCTGCTGGATGTCGAGCGATCCAAACGAACGAAACCACAGACCGAGCAATTGACTCGCTATTACCTGCAAAACGTGCATCCGGATTCGCGTGCGACCTTGGCAAAACCGATCCAGCAGCAAGAGAAGCTCAAGAAACAGTTGGCCGGCTTGGCGAAGACCATCCCCGCGACTTTGGTGATGGAAGACCGCAAAGAGCCGCGACAAGCTCATGTGCTCGAGCGAGGACAATACACCGAAAAGCGCGACAAGGTTGCATCGGCGGTCCCCGAGTGGCTGGCCCCGCCGGTCCCGAATGCTCCCGCCAATCGGCTGGGGCTCGCACGGTGGCTGGTGCAGCCGAAGCATCCGCTGACGTCGCGGGTGACGGTCAATCGATTCTGGCAACAGTTCTTCGGCATCGGGCTGGTTAAGACGTCCGAAGACTTTGGAGTGCAGGGCGAGCACCCGTCGCATCCGCAACTGCTCGACTGGCTGGCGATCGACTTTGTCGAATCCGGCTGGGACGTCAAACGCTTTCTAAAGCAGATCGTGATGTCGGCCGCCTATCAGCAGTCGTCGCGAGTGACTCCGGACAAGCTGGCGGCGGATCCGGAAAACCGACTGCTGGCCCGAGGCCCGCGGTTTCGGCTTGACGCTGAGGTGATTCGCGACCAGGCACTTTCCTTGAGCGGGCTGCTGATCGAAACGATCGGCGGCAAAAGCGTCAAACCGTACCAACCGGCTGGTCTGTGGAAGCCGGTGGGATTCGGCGGCAGCAACACGTCGGTGTTTGTTCAGGACAAGGGTGTGAAGCTGTTTCGCCGCAGTATGTACACATTCTGGAAACGCACGTCGCCGCCCCCGTCGATGTCGACGTTCGACGCACCCAATCGCGAAACCTGCCAGGTGCGGCGGGCTCGCACCAACACGCCGCTGCAGGCGCTGGTGCTGATGAATGATGTGCAGTATGTCGAAGCCGCTCGCAAGTTCGCCGAACGAGTGATCAACGAAGGCGGGACGAGCGTTGACGATCGAATCACCTTCGCATTCCGGTCCGTTGTCGCTCGACGACCCAGCGCCACCGAAATCCAGTCGCT
>CAUZVF010000831.1:0-3654 GCA_963582955.1 Planctomycetota bacterium | reverse complement strand
GCTAGCCGGGATTATTCAGGCGAGCGGTGGGCGTCAGCCCGGCGGTTCCAGAATCGCCGCATGAAACCGGTCGGCTTACGCCGACCGCTCGCCAACAGAGTGTCTTTTGAGCGTGTGATGGAAACATTGTGCCATTCAGGACATACGCCGAATTTCGGCAGTTTCGTGAATAATCCGGGCTAGCGTCCGGTTTTCGCAGAGAAACCGTGGGCTAGCGCCCAGCGGCTGATCCTAAGATTATGCCCTGACAAAGCACTTCTGGCTTTTCGGGATTACTCGGTCTTTTCAAGAGCAGACAATTCGATCAAATCGTGGTCGACCTTGTCGGACCAGTCGGTCAATGTCGCTAGATCAAGCGTCCGTTCTTCTTTCTCGCGATTAATGCTTTCGCGGAGGATTTGGATGAGGTCCTCAGACAGAGACTCGTAGTCTTTGCGTTGTTCAGTGATTGTCTTGACCGATTCATCCAGTGAAAGGTCCAACTGCTGACGCAACAATTTCATGGTGTCGGATTCGCAGAACAGCGGTTCGCCCATTAGCAGTTCATACGTGATACATCCCAGTGCATAGATGTCGGCTCGATGATCGACGTCGGTGCCGACCAGTTGTTCGGGTGGCATGTAGCGGGGCGTGCCGAGGATTTGGCCGAGGTTGGTCAGTCCCGGGGCGACGAAGGATTTGGCCAATCCGAAATCGGACAGCTTGAGCGTGCCGTCGCGTAACAGCATGACGTTGGCCGGCTTCACGTCGCGATGAACGACGCCTTTGCCGTGGGCGTGGACCAATGCCGCCGCCAATTGGCCGATGATGGCGCGGACCTGCGATTCGGGCAGCATCGGGTTGTGGCGGATCAATTGTGACAACGTCGGCCCGTCGCATAATTCCATGGCGATGAACGACGTGTTGTAGGCCGAAAAGCAGTTGTAAACCTTGACGATGTTTTCGCAGTCCAACGAGGCGACGATTTCCGCTTCGCGATGGAAGCGGCTGACGGCTTCATGGTCGTACGCCAGCCGATGGCTCATCATCTTCAGCGCGACGGAACGTTCGGCGGCGGATTCTTCTGCCTCATAGACGACCGCCATGGCACCGACACCCAAGCGGCGTTTGATGCGGTATCCGTTGATTGTCTTGTCGTAGAAGACATCGACCTGTTGCCGGCCGACCCGCGTGGCGATCAGGTGTGCGAAGGCCACGTTCAGAGACGGAAACTGCTTCGCGATCCGATCGAAGTCGACGACATCCAACAGCAACGCTCGAACGGTGGAAACAGCGACGACGTTAGCACTGTGTGCGTGTCCGGTCAAAAGGGCGATTTCGCCCAGCACGCCGCCGCGGCTGTCTCGGTCAAGGACGTGATATTCGTTGTTGTCGTCCAACAGATTCACTTCGACGATTCCATCGGTCAGGATCGTCAAGTGCGTCGCGGTGCCTCCTTGATGCAGCAACACGTCACCGGTTGCGAACTCGTGTTCTTTAACGCATACCGCGATCGAGTTGGCAACCTCGATGGGAAGTTCCGAGAACGGGCGGATTGTCAACAAGAATCGGGCATGGTCATTGATGGCTTTGTCACCCACGCGGGAATCCGAATTCAGATCGGCGCCCTCAGCACCGCACTGGGCGTCGATAATTGTTTCGGCGTCGCGAAACTCAGAATCGGACAAGTCGCGAAGTGTCTTCCCGTTCGGTGAAGCCTCGTCGTAGCGTTTGCCAATTTGCGTGGAAGAACCGGACTCGCGGTGGAGTTCCTTCGCAATGCTGGCGAGTGACGATTGCAGCCGAGATTCGAGTTTGGGGAACCGCGCACGATATCCGTCGATATTGGGATTGTCTCCGAATCGGCAGCGTACTCGGAATTCTTCACCGATCAAATCAACAAGCGTTTCGTCATCCGAATGCAGTTCCGGAAACGTCCGCAAATAATCTTCGATCAGCAGCGCGTACGGGCCAAATTGATCGCAACTAATGATCGTGGAATCACCGCCGACAGACGCCGAACTTTCGTTGCTGGCCTCAATATCAGGAGCCTTGGTCCCAACAAGTGTTTGGGGGTCTTGTTGCCGGTCTTCCGATTCGCGCCGCCATCGGTACTCGAGGTCGATCTTAATCAGCTCATTGAGCAGTTCAAATCGTTGCTCAGATGAATTCGCGGCGTCGGCGCTGGGAAGATAGTGGCTGAATTCCGGCGGCGCTCCCGACAACCAACAGTTTTCGAAATCATCGAGCAACTGTTCGTAGTCGTCGGAGCTTTCGCGTGTGCCATCAGCAGTCGACATGTCCGGCCTCGGTGTCCGCGTCAACAACGTGCGGCGATTTGTTGAATCCACGAACTTCGGAGACATCGTTTGCGATGGGTGCCCGCCGTGAAATCCGTCACCACAAAAAGAAACCATTGCCCACAACTATGCCACAGCCATTTTGAAACGATCGGTTCACGCTAGTTTTTCCGCGACGTTTCCAGGACCAAACGTGGACAAGACAAAATGTCCTCGGCATATTCGCTGATTCAGTGTCAACTCTCGATAAGAGATAGTCAAGATCGCCAGCCTTTCATTCTGAGTACGGTCGTTGCCGCAAGATCTTGCACACGACTCAGATTCAGGTGAAGAATCACGCAACCGCCACGTCAGAATGAATTCCTGGTCGGCCCGCCGGACCCTAATTTCTAAGGCGGACGGAGTACTGTGTGTATTCGCATTGAGCCAACATCGAAAGCGAAGTGGCAAGATAGGGGGGGCCGTCAAATTGTACGTGTCGTACGGTTGTTGACGTTCAAAGCCGCCGAAGCAACCGCTGTAACCGTCAAATGCCATACAGCACTGAAGTTCGTTTCAACCGGCCGTCGAAGTATAGTTCGATGTCTCATGATTGTGACTGTTTGATTCAATGAAGGGTGCAATGCCCACCGTACGTTCCGGCATCAGTCCGCAAGAATGTTGGCGTTAATTTCAAAGGGGCCGGCATCGACTTTGTAAGGCGATTGACGAATATGTTCCGTACAAATCCCGCGATGATTTTGGCAAGTTTGGCATTGGCCGCCGTTTTCGGCCTTCATGGCCTCACGTCCGCGTTTTCTCAGAATGCGGCCAACAACCAAGCCGAAAAACCGTCAACGGAATCCCAAGTGCCAACCATCGGCGGATTTCCACCGGCGTTGCAATTGATTGAAACGCGGAAACCGAAATCGAAAGAGCAAATCGAATCGTTCGTCGACAAATTGACATCGAATGATGCGATGTTCGAGATTGTGCTGGGGGAATCACGGCTGCTGCCGTTGAAAGTGAATATCGCCGAGGGTGGTAACAAAATACCAACGGTCGCCGTGGGTGACGAATCGATCCTGGAATTCGACATTTTGCCTGATCCAAAAGTTCTCCGTCTGGTGGGACTGCGTCCGGGAGTCACGGATTTGACAATCACAACCGCGTCGGGTGAATCGTATGCGTTTCAAGTTCATGTTGTTTACGATCTTAATTTCTTACGTGCCCGGCTGAAGGAACTCTTTCCCGACGCCACGTTGAAAATCGGGCAACTGCGCGACCATGTCGTCGTCGAAGGTGAAGCCAAGAGTGGCATGCAGGCGAATCGGATCGTCGAAGTTATCCGGGCCTATGTGGTTTCACTACAAGTCGAGCACCAGCGACGGGGAGG
>CAUZVF010000830.1:0-3656 GCA_963582955.1 Planctomycetota bacterium | reverse complement strand
ACGGTACGGACTCGGACGTTGTGGAACCCCGAATTTCCAAGGCTAAGTTGATTCTCAATCGCCGGAGTGCAACTCGCTGGTTTTCGGCCTGACTGCGGCGTTCGTTCGCTTCGGATTCCACTTTCGTCGGGATATGCCGCAAGTGGATGGCCGTTTCCACTTTATTGCGGTGTTGGCCTCCCGGCCCCGATCGTCGCAAGCGACGGATTTCGCACTGCCGCAGCAGTACGCGATCGTCCAAAGTTGCGGGGTGAGGGGTCGCGGCACTCACGGTTTTTCCCAATTCATTGCATGACACGCGTCGTTGCCGTCGACGTACGATCCGAGTACGCTCGACAAACGATATTGTCGACAACTCGACCTGAATTGAGGAAGAAGAATTGCCATTGAATTCAATTTCCAGCCATAAAATCGGAGCACAGGCGGAATCGCAACTCAGCAGTAATCGCGAGAGTGCGCCGCATCGTCTGTTTTGGGGAGACCTTCACAATCACAACGCGGTCGGCTATGCCAAGGGCTCGTTGCAGCGTTCGATCGATCTGGCCCGCGAGCACCTCGACTTCTTCGCATTCACCGGACATGCATCTTGGCACGACATGCCCAAGATGCCGGGCGACCGGCACATGCACTGGGTGCATGGTTTCAAAGCTCACACCGATCATTGGCCGAAAACGAAGCAGATGATTCGAGAGGCGAACACCAACGACTTCGTTGCACTGCTCGGATACGAATGGCATTCCAGCTTCTTCGGCGATTTTTGCGTGATTTATCCCGATGACGACGGAGATTTGTTTCTGCCCGATCAAGCGGAGACATTGTTGGATCATGCTCAGTCCGCCGACGCATTGGCGATTCCGCATCACGTGGGGTACAAGCATGGATGGCGCGGAGCCAATTGGAACTTCTTTCGCTCGGCGACGGCGCCCGTCGTCGAAATCTTCTCGGAACACGGATGCACGGAATCCGTCAGCTCGCCGTTTCCGATGCTGCGTCACAGCAACGGCGGACGGTGGATGGCAAACCTCATTGACCGCCAACTCAAAAAAGGAACGCGATTCGGATTCGTTGCCTCGACCGACGACCATCGCGGCTATCCTGGAGCATACGGAGAAGGCATCGTCGGTGTGTGGGCCGACGAACTCACTCGGCCGGCGCTGTTCGAAGCGATACGCTCACGAAGAACTTTCGCCGCGACCGGAGATCGAATCGCGTTGGAAGTTGCAATCAACGATCGGCCGATGGGATCAGAATTGGATTTTGTCGACGATCGGCAGATCGATGTACACATCACCGGACAAGATGCCATGCACATGGTCGAACTGATCCGCAACGGCCGCGTCATCGAACGTCATTTTCCCGAAGATGCCGCCGAAGCGGTCACTCTGCCCGGCATCGCCAAATGCCGAATCCAATTCGGCTGGGGACCGTGGGCCGACCTTGATCTGGGCAGGATTTGTGATTGGGACATGACCGTCTGGATTGAAGGCGGACGATTCCTGCGGGCGCTGCCGTGTTTCCAAGCCGCACCGTTTGATGAAGACCGACGTGACCGACTGCAATTTGTCTCAGAGACGCAACTGCATCTCTCGTCGTCAACAACGCGAGTGGGAAGTTACGGTGAGGATCCGACCAAGGCGATCGTGATCGAGTTGGAAGGAAACGCCGACAGCCGTCTTTCCGTTGAACTCACTCGGCCATCAAACCAAACGATCACCATCCGATTGGAAGAATTAATCGACAACAACTTGGTTGAATTCACGGGCGTGTTCACGACCGAGAGCTTCGTTGTCGGACCCCTGTTGAGTCCCACGGAATACGCAACACGAATCCGCTGGAACGACCGCCGAAACTCTTCAGACCAATGCGATTGGTATTACGTCCGTGTCACACAGCGGAACGGACAAATGGCGTGGTCGAGTCCGATTTGGGTTGGATAGTCACTACGACAGCATCTCAGGAACGACGGCGCTTCCGTGTGGGACTAATGGTTGCGGGCGTCCGGATCGGTCGTTGATCAATGTGTGCGGGTTGATTCCCAACACGTGGTACATCGTGGCCAACAGGTCTTTGGGTGAAACCGGACGGTCGGCGACATCGCTGGCGTTTCCGTCGGTGGCTCCGACCACGTTGCCCTTGGCCATTCCGCCGCCGGCAAACAAGGCCGAGTAGGCTCGCGCCCAGTGATGACGGCCGGCTCCTGCGGGCTTCGTGTCGATTTTTGGCGTGCGGCCGTGTTCGCTGATGCATACGACCAGCGTGTCGTCCAGCATTCCTCGACGCTCAAGGTCCAGCACCAAACCCGAGAACGCTTTGTCCAGACCGGGCAGCAACTGATCCTTCATGCGTGGGAAATGATTGGCGTGCGTGTCCCAGGCGTCTCCCGCCAATCCGTATTCATCCCAAAAAACGCTGACGAGTTTCGTGCCGGCTTCGAGCAACCTTCGAGCCCCCAGCGCGGCCTGACCGAACAACGTCATTCCGTACAAATCACGAGTTTCCGCCGATTCCTTGCGGACGTCCAATGCCGAGGCAACTCGTGGCGAACCGACCAGCGAAAACGCCAGTTCCTGGAATTTCGACAACGACTCACCTCTTAAAGAACGTTCGAGGTCGCGTCGAGAATCATCGAATTGTTGCAACAGCGTCTTCCGCTTGTTCAGGCGATCGGCGGACAAGCCCGGCTGCGGCTGACTGGCCGCAATCTGAAAGTGGCTGTCGGGTGTGCAACCGAGATACGGTTCTTTGCCGGTAAACGAAAATCCTGTTCTCGCTTTGGTGATTGTCTTCGTACCTTCGCCGACGAAATCCGTCCAGATCGGATGATACGCGCCGCCAAGAAAAGCTGCGTACGGACCGGCCCGCAACGGCTGGTCGGTTCGCTGGCTGCTGAAGGAAAACGGCAACGCCACATTTTGAATGAACTCGGCTGGCTTGCCTCCACGTTTCCGAGCATCCAGGTATTCGACGACCGATCCAAACCACGGATGATGCCGAGGATCGTAGGGATTCAATTCGGCCGCGACATCGATCGACGAGACACCCGTCATGGCATAGGCGACGCCGTGAATGGGATACTGATGCGTCACGGAACGGACAACAGTTGTGCGATCCATGATGCGCGCCATGTGCGGCATGTGCTCACAAACATCCAAACCCGGCAGCGACGAAGCAATCGGATTCATCGACCCGCGCACTCCCGACGGGGCCTGCGGTTTCATGTCGACCGTTTCCAACTGGCTGGGCGAGCCGTACAGAAACATGATGATACATCGCTTGGCTTTGCCGAAACTCGCCGCCAATGACGCGGAAGCTGTCTCGTCGGCCTGAAGCGATTTGGCCTGTAGAAACTGGCTCAGATTCAAGCCAAACAGCCCCATTCCGCCGGCCTGAATCAAATCACGCCGAGTCAATCCGGTACATAACCGCTTGGGTGAATTAAGAATGCGAAGCATGAATTTCTCACGGCAAATAGAACAACAACATCGTATCTTTTGCTACGGGCACCCGCAAGATCCTTCGTCGCGAGATCACTTTGCCGGCCGTTGCCACGGAACGGTTCCGTATCGCTGAATCTCCTTTCTCAGGATGGCAGCGAGTTCATTGAATTTTCCGCGGTTCGTTTTCGAGAGATCGGTTTGCTCCTGTGGATCGGTCTT
>CAUZVF010000829.1:0-3659 GCA_963582955.1 Planctomycetota bacterium | reverse complement strand
CTCTGGCGAGTGTCACGTCGTTCTTGCTGGCGATCATGTTTGGACCGGTGGCGATTCGCTGGCTCAAGTCGCGGTTTCGAGAACGGATCGACAGTAATTCTGAACGCCTGAATGAATTGCAAGCAACGAAGAAAAACACTCCGACGATGGGGGGCATGTTCGTCGCGGCGGCCATCGTCGTCTCGGTACTGCTGTGGGGCGATCTTTCCAGCGCGTACGTGAAGCTGGGATTATTCGTCACCATTGCGTTTGCCCTGCTCGGTGCCGTCGACGATTGGATCAAACTCAACTCGCAGCGGAATGGGCTGAAAGCAAAACACAAACTCGCCGTGCAGGTTGTCCTGGCCGGCGGTGTGGCGTGGTTTCTCTATCACATTCATAGCGACGTTGAACACGGTTTGAGTCTGATTTGGCCCATCGGAGGTGCGACGATTGTTCTTGGAGCTGGGTTTATTGTTTGGAGTATGCTCGTCGTTGTCGGCAGCTCAAACGCTGTCAACCTGACCGACGGATTGGATGGATTGGCGAGTGGCTGCATGATTTTCGCCGGCGCGGCGTTCATCGCACTGACGTATCTGTCCGGACACAAAATCATGGCCGAATACCTGAGCATTCCACATATTCCGGGCGCCGGCGAATTGACGATCGTTATGGGAGCCATGGTCGGAGCCATCCTTGGCTTCCTTTGGTTCAACTGTTATCCGGCGCAAGTTTTCATGGGCGATACAGGCGCGCTGCCGATTGGCGCGTTGTTGGGATTGGCCGCTTTGGTGACGCGGCAAGAAGTGCTGCTCGTTATCGTCGGCGGAGTGTTTGTGGTCGAAACGTTGAGCGTCATCTTGCAAGTCGGTTGGTTTCGGCTTACCGGAAATCGATTGATCGCGTGCAGCCCATTGCACAACCACTATCTCTTCAAAGGACACCACGAGCTGAAAATTGTCGTCAGATTTTGGATCAGCTCGGCATTGCTGGCGCTGATCGCGGTGGCCAGCCTTAAAATTCGTTAAACCAAGGCACGCGACGAAATTTCAAAACCATCACTTTCGAGTGATCGAATATATCAGGCATCGTTAGGGAGAGAGGGAACCGGAAGCCGATCTGGCCGGCAGATTGTTCAAGGACATGATGTCCGAGGACAGTCTTCGGTTGGATCGGCTTCCATCCTTTTGACGGACATGTCAATTCCGCCGCTCGCACCGATTACCACGGCGAACGCCGCCGATAACGCATCGGAGCGCGTTGTTTGACGAAGAAGAGTAATACGGTCTCGAAGCCCGCAGCACTTTTCTCGTGTCCCGATGGAAGTCTTGTCTTGTCGTCGCAAATCCAATACTCCGAAACGACGCTCGAGTTTGAGCGCCGTCAGGACCGCAGCTTGTTCGCCAGCCTAGCGGCCGTGATGTTGGGGTTTGGGATTCTGATCGTTCACAGTGCCAGCATTACGTCGTGGCCGACGGAATTCGAACGAGTTTATCTGTCTCGCCACGCCATCTTTCTGGCGATCGGAATGTGTGCGGCCGTTGTTTGCTATTTGTTGCCGATCCGATTTTGGATGAAGGCGTCACCCTGGATGTTCTTGGCAACGGTGATTCTGCTCGCCGCCGTTATAATTCCCGGAATTGGCACGCGCGTCAACGGAGCTCAGCGCTGGTTGCGATTCGGCCCGATCTCGGTGCAACCGGCTGAGTTGGCCAAGATCACGTTGCCGATGTTCATCGCCACCATCATGACACGCCGTCGCAAACATCTTCATCGATGGTTGAAGGGGACGATTCCAGTCGTCCTGCCAATCATCATCGTGTTGCCTCTTGTCTTAAAACAGCCCGATCTTGGGACAGCTTTGTTTTTGATCACCATCGGTGCGCTGACGCTGTTCTTAGGCGGCTGGCCGATTCGAAACTTCATCATCTCCGCGGGACTGGCCGTCCCGGCGTTTGCGTATTTGTTCACAATGAAGTCTTACCAGGTGGCCCGAATTACTGGTTTTCTGGCGGCTTGGTCAGACTTTGACAAAGCTCCGTATCAACTAAAGCAATCGTTGGTAACATTGGGGACCGGTGGCCTTTCCGGGGTCGGCTTGGGGCGTGGCTGGCAGAAACTCAGTTTCCTGCCGGAAGCGAATACGGATTTCGTGTTCGCTGTCGTGGGCGAAGAACTTGGACTGATCGGAACACTGGGGATAGTCGTTTTGTGGGCTGCCATCTATTACGCCGGACTGCGTCTAATGCGTTCACTTCATCGGCAATCGTTCGCCTATGTTGTTGGAATAACTCTGCTGACGCAGCTCGTCCTTCAAGCTGCTCTGAACGTTGCCGTTGTCACGGCGATGGTTCCGCCGAAGGGAATTCCACACCCGTTGCTCAGTTACGGCGGCAGCAGCTTGATCGTCAGCATCGTCTCGTTGGGCATCGTGCTCGGACTCTCGAAGTCAGACAAAACTGATCCGTCTCGGCTTCGGTTGTGAACACTAATCGACGCTAATTGAATTAGTGACGATCAGCGAAGATTAGCGTTCCCTCCTCGTACCACCGTTCTGCAAATGCTGTTGAGTCAATAGCCGTCTTTCCTGAAAACCCGATTTTCAGGATACTCGCGATGTTGTACCGCATGTAGGATCCGTTCTTCAGAATCGGAACCAGGAAACCGTGAGCAATCAACCGACATTCCTTTTCGCTGGTGGCGGCACTGGCGGGCACTTATTCCCCGGAATTGCGGTCGCTGGCGAATTGGTGGCGCGATTTCCAGACTGTCGGATATTGTTCTGCGGTTCCGGTCGCGATGTCGAATGCCAAATCGTCCGCGACAGCAACTTCGAGCATGTGCCGCTGCCAGTTGAGTCGTTGAGAACGTTGCGCCGCCATCCCGTCCGTTTCGCGTGGCGGAACTGGCGTTCGCTTGGAATGGCAAAACGATTGATCCGATCCCAGAATCCGAACGCTGTGATTGGATTGGGCGGATTTGCGAGTTTTCCGCTCGTCCTTGCTGCCGCTCGGCAGCGCGTCCCGGTTGTTCTGCTCGAGCAAAATGTGATTCCAGGCCGAGCCACTCGTTGGCTCAGCCGATTCGCGTCGTGCGTTTGCACTTCGTTTCCACGGACCGTGGACGATCTGCCTGCCAAGACGTTGAGTGTTGAAACCGGCAATCCTGTCAGACCTCAAATTGCCGCTCTAGCGGCGATGAAGCAGGAACCAGGAGCAAGACGAACGCTCTTGATTCTAGGCGGCAGCCAGGGATCCATTTCGGTGAACGAGTCTGTGTTGTTCGCGGCGCGGGAACTCCAGGAATTACTTGGGCATTGGCAAATTGTACATCAGACCGGCAAGACTCAAGCTGAGAAAGTCCGCGAGTGTTACGCTCGGCTTGGCATGACGGCGGTTGTCGAGCCATTCTTTAAGGATCTTCGCGATTTTTATCAGACGGCGGCAATTGTCGTCGCCCGAGCCGGCGCAACGACGCTGGCCGAAGTCGCCTGTGCGGGGCTTCCGGCTGTATTGATTCCGTATCCACGCGCGGCGCGGAATCACCAAGTATTGAATGCACAACATTTCGTCGAACAAGGTGCCGCCGTCATGGTCGCTCAACGGGACTATAAAAGCACCGGCCAAATGCTCGTCCAACAATTGGCCAACCTCATGTCCGCTCAGCGCCATCGCGATCAA
>CAUZVF010000828.1:0-3660 GCA_963582955.1 Planctomycetota bacterium | reverse complement strand
CTGCAATGGATACCTGGCACCGGAAAGAAATTTCTCGGCACCCTTGGCGACCTGTTTTTTCGCTTTGTCCTGGCCGGCATCGTAAAAGCGCCCGTTTTGCCAGTGGCCGTGCGGCGACAACACACCGGGAACTTTGCCCTCGACGTTTTTCGGGCGATACAGATTGCCCGTGACATAGTGGCCGGGATAACTGGCGAAGAAAACCTTTTCGATGGTGTAGCCGCCGCGATCGATTTTGCCGTGAATCACCGGTTTCAGCGCTTCCTTCGGCGGCATGGGCCACAGTCCGTTACTGACAAGAATTCTGTGGCGAATTGCTTGCGATTCCTTTTGCCATTCGCCTTTCGAAACCGGCGCGACCCACGGATGATAGGCGTCTCGCAAGTGTCTGGGTTTTCCCAGGCGTGCATCTTTCGCGGCCGACGCTGCGTTTTTTTCCGGAGAGTCAGCGATTGCCGGCCTGGCAATCCAACCAACAAGTATCGCACAGGCCACTGTTCCGATTGTCGTTGAAAGTCGAATTCGCATGGGACTGCCTCGATTCCATTTGGTTGCTCGGTCGTCAATTGGCTTTTGATGGTCCCTAGCCTATTCTGACCATCCCGCGATTGCAAACTGATATCGCGGGGCCGTTCTGTCTTGTCCCCGGGTCCGCGAAGAATCCGCGAATCGGTCATTCGAACCGGACATTTCAAATTGGCTGTACGCGACAACGCGGGCACGGTTTGCTGTGTGTCGGGCGAAGGAATTTGTGATGATCGTCGCCGGAAAGCTCGTCAGCCCTGAAGAAGTGCGAAGCGGCCACGTGCGAATTGAAGGCTCGAGAATTGTCGAAGTAGGACCAAACCTGGGAGTTCCCGATTTTTCGTTCGACGATGATTGTTTGATCTTCGCCGGGATGGGAGACATCCACATTCACGCTCGCGACGATGTCAGCGAGCAACAAACGTACAAAGAAGATTTTGCAACGGCCGGCGCGGCGGCGGTTAATGGCGGAGTTGTCCATGTGGCCGACATGCCGAATAATCCGGCCGCTCCGATTGACGATGAATCGTACGCGGCAAAATGCCAACAGCTAAAACTGCGGAACCCACCAATTCATGTCACTCTTTATGCTGGAATTGGTCCGGGCACGCGTCCGTTGTCGAAGCCGGTCCCCTACAAAGCCTACATGGGACCCAGCGTCGGTGATTTGTTCTTTCGCAGTTTGCAGGAACTTGACGAATCGTTGCAGCATTATCGCGGCTGTAATGTCAGCTTTCACTGTGAAGATCCCAAACTGCTGGATGCCAGTCTGAACGCGGCGACCCATGAGCAACGCCGCCCTCCGGAATGCGAGATCTCGGCAACTCGTTTCGCCTTGCAGATGATCGAAAAATACGATCTGACCGGAAAACTATGTCACTATTCGGTCGGTGACGGTCTGCCGCTGATCCGTGCGGCTCGGCAGCGCGGCCTAAAGGTCACGTGCGAGGTAACTCCGCACCACTTGTATTTTGATCAGTCGGATTTGAATGACGAAAATCGTGGACGGATGCAGATGAATCCGCCGCTGCGTGGCACCGCTGACCGACTCGCCATGCTGGCAGCTTTGCGGGACGGGACGCTCGACTATCTCGCCACCGACCATGCTCCGCATACGATCGAAGAAAACCTAAAAGGAATCTCCGGCCAGCCGCACCTCGACACATACGGCGCGTTTGTCGCATGGCTGATCCTGAAGCAAGATTTCCAACCGGAACAGGCGGCGGCATTTTGCTCGGCCAATCCCGGTAAATTCGTGAACCCGTTCGTGGCTCCGAAGAAGTTTGGCCGAATCGAGCCGGGATACACGGCCTCGCTGACGGTGTTAAACATGCAGCGGCCGATTACGATTGAACGTCAGCAATTGAAAACGAAGTGTGGCTGGTCACCTTTCGAGGGTGTGACGTTTCCAGGTTCCGTGGAAGCCGTTTTCATTGATGGGGCAAGAATCACTTAGGCAAGAGCTGCCTCGTTTAACGGCAAGCCGGAGGCGTCTGCGTTTTTTCGCAATCGGACTCACGCTTGAAACGCAGTCGCCTTCGACTTGCCGTTCAACAATTCAAAGACAAAACAACATCTGAAACAAAGGAAAACAATGACGATGTCAGCGACGACCAATCTCCTTTCTGGAAAAACAGCGCTTGTGACGGGCGCCGGACGCGGATTGGGACGCGCGTTCGCGGAAACTCTGGCGTCGCTCGGATGCCGAGTGGGCGTACACGGCATGCGGGAAGAGGGACCGGCTGAATACGGTGAAGGTACGACTCTGACCGCGACGGCGCAAGAGATCGGCGAACAGCATTCGGTGAAGACAATCTCGGTGCGTGGCGACCTGACAAAAATCGAAGATGTTGGGCGCGTGGTACAAACCGTCAATGATGAATTGGGGCCGATCGATATCTTGGTTCACAACGCTGGCGGAGATATCGCCGCGGCCGGAGGAAAACCGAATCCCAACGATGCGGTGATGATCAAAGAGGAAGACGTGCGGTCGGTCCTGGATCGCAACCTGTTGAGTACGATTTACATTTGCCAACAAACGGCACGCGGCATGATGTCACGCAAGTCGGGCCGAATCATCACGATCAGTTCGATCGCCGCGTTCCGTGGCAGTGAAAACGGAGCCATCTATGCAACTTCCAAAGCAGCCGTCGTTGAATACACGCGCTGCCTGGCAATGCAACTGAGGCCGTTTGACATTACCGTCAACAGCATCGCCCCAGGAGACACACGGACCGGCCGCTTTCTGGGCACTCGCAAAGTCGACTCGAGTCGAATGGTGACCGAAGGCTCTCTGGAACGAATCGGACTCGTCGACGAAGTCGCTCGGGCTGTCGAGTTCTTCGCGGGACCGATGGGAGACTTCGTCACCGGCCAAGTCTTACGAGTCGACGGCGGCAGCCAATGCTGGCCGGCATAGCCCCAATACCGTTGAATTAGTGTTTGACGTAGCTGGATTCGCAAGAATTCAGGAATCTTAGGCGGTTTCGGTGCCCGAATTTTTGTGAATCCGGCTACGGGTTTTTGCTTCGTTAGTTAAACGGCATCGGGCTTAGCCATGTCTAAGCCGTCGCTTTTTGCGGCCGTTTCATGAGCCACAGCAGCACGGGACTGGCGACGTAGATCGAGCTGTAGGTTCCGACCAAAACGCCCAAGACCAGGCAGAAGGCGAATCCGTGGATGCCTTCACCGCCAAAGGCGTACAGAATCAGAACCACGATGAATGTCGTGATTGACGTCAACAATGTTCGTGCCAGTGTTTGGTTCAAGCTGGTGTTGACCATGGCGTCGGTCAAATCTGGATTCTTGCCGCGGACTTCGCGGATGCGGTCGAAGACGACGATTGTGTCGTTCAACGAATATCCGACGATGGTCAGGAACGCAGCGATCATCGGCAGGTTGATCTTGAAGTCATACAACATCAAGGCCTTGCCGAATCCCGATCCGCTGGCGTACGAGGCCAGGGCGACCATTCCCACAACGACCAGGACATCATGCACCAATGCGGCAACGGCGGCCAGGCCGAATGTAATTCGCTGAAATCGAAACCAAATGTAGGCGACAATGGCGACCAAACTGATCAGCATGGCGAGGATGGCCTGTTGTTGCATTTCGCCACCGACTGATTTGGCGAAC
>CAUZVF010000827.1:0-3664 GCA_963582955.1 Planctomycetota bacterium | reverse complement strand
TCGTTTGCACGTGCGGCGCCACCGAACCCGGTTCTGAACAGCGTTTTCCCTGCGGGCGGACAAATCGGCCAGCAGGTCGAATTGACGATTGCAGGTGGTGGATTTGTAAAACCTTTGTCGCTCTATTGCGCCGACGCCGCGCTGACATTCGAGAAGCTCGACAAGAACCGATTTCGTGTGAGCATCCCGAAAGAGACACAGCTGGGTTCATACGACCTTCGCGTTGTGTGTGAGAACGGTCTGAGTTCCCCCAGGATGTTTTTCATCGGCAATCGGCCCGAGCAACTGGAAACGGAACCAAATGATGATCCGCAAACCATCAAACCAGTCCCGCTGAATGCAGTGATCAACGGACGAATCGAAAAGAGCGGCGATTTGGATCGTTTCCGATTCTCGGCAAAGAAGGGACAGCGGGTTGTCATCGAGTGCTGGGCCGAACGAATTGATTCCCAACTACGCGCCGTTTTGGAAGTTTATAACTCGGCCGGTCGGCGTCTTGCGGTCAATCGCGGTTATTTCGGAATCGACCCAC
The DNA here is from genome assembly GCA_963582955.1 of Planctomycetota bacterium. Classification (GTDB taxonomy): domain Bacteria; phylum Planctomycetota; class Planctomycetia; order Planctomycetales; family Planctomycetaceae; genus CAUZVF01. The sequence goes on along the minus strand of CAUZVF010000827.1, from coordinate 3,132 downwards.
TGATCGACTTCCACGTGCCGGCTGACGGCGATTACGTCGTGAAGGTGCATGATCTGATTTATTCTGGCAGTGCCGACCACTTCTATCGGTTGGATATCGACACCGGCCCACGCGTGGTGTTCGCGGTTCCGAATGTCATTCAGCGCGGTAAAACTTCACGTGTGAGGCTATTCGGTTGGAACCTCAACAAATCGAACGATAAATCTGGTTCCCCAGCTCCGCTTGGGAACCCACCTCTGCGCAGCTCCGCTTCGCGCGGCGAGGAGAATCGGTCCAAATCTAATCGGTCCGACGCTGCGCGTGCCAACCAGACCAAACCATCGACCACGCCAACGCACGCAGCCAACTTCGATACCGTTACGGTCGACATCACAGCTCCGGATGATCTGGATTCGTCTCCCACGCCCGTTCGTCTGCAACCGGCACAAGTGGTGATCGATGGATTCGCCTATCACTATTCCGGCAGTCACGCTCCGATCGTCATTGGGATCACCGACATGCCCGTGTTGTCCGACGCAACGAAGAACCATTCCGCCGATAGCGCCGCCGACGTGACGTACTCCTGCGAAATCAGCGGGCAGTTAATCGCGGGTGACGAACAAGACTGGTTTGCGATTCAAGCCCGGCGTGGCGAAGTGCTCTGGCTGGAAGCGTTGGGCGAGCGAATTAACTCTCCGGTCGATTTAGACGTCAGCGTACTGGACGCCTCTGGCAAGAACGAACTCGCTCACTTCAGTGACGAAGTCCGTAACATTGGCGGCAAACAATTTCCGTCCAACCATCTTGATCCATCCGGCCGCTGGGTTGTTCCGGCGGATGGCCGCTATCTGATCATGATTCGAAACCTGATCGGCGGTCTCGACCGCGATCCGCGCCGACAGTACCGGTTGAGCATCCGACGGCAAGAACCCGATTTTCAACTGGTTGTGGTTTCACATCGAGGTGATCCGGCGGCGTTGAATGTGTCTCGCGGCGGTCGAACGATTGTTGATGTGTTGGCCTTTCGCCGCCGCGGGCTGACAGGTTCGATCCGCGTCTCACCGGCCGACTTACCGCCGGGGGTCGAATGCCCTGACGTTTGGTTTGGTCCCAATGTCAATCGTGTGCCGCTTGTCGTGAGCGCCAGCAATGGCACCGAACCCTTCGTTGGCACGTTAAGCCTGCAAGGCCACGCCGCTGTCGCCGGCAGCCGTAAAGTTCGAGCCGGGACGATGGTCCGTACCGGTCTACCAAATGGCTGGAGCCGAATGACGGATGCCATCTCGCTCTCTGTTACGGGCGAAGCTCCGTTGAAGATCACCGCCAACGGATACGAACACAAGATTCATAATCTTTATGGAGATCTCGAAGCGCGGCATTCTCCCGGCACTGTCGTTGACATCGCTATCGAGGTCGAACGCACAAGACCCGAACATCAGGCAGACGTTCAATTGATCGGCGTCGGGCTTCCACCATCGATTCGGAATCAAACGGCCACGATTCCATCAGGTCAAAACAAAGGACACGTCAGCTTCTATCTGCCGCCGACAATTCCGCTGGGGAAATACACGATCGCCGTGCAGGGTACGACAAGCGTGGCGACCGGACCGAAGGACGCGGATGGCAAGCAAAAGACCGAAAACGTCACCGTCTTCAGTAATCCTGTCACGATCAATGTTGAACCGGCGGCGTTTGTTGTCGAAGTCGATCCGTACAATCCTCGAAAGATTCGCCGTGGAGAAATCGTGCAAGTTAAGTACACTTGCCGCCGCGTCAACGGATTCATCAACAAGATTCACACGGAATTGGCAGCTCCCGAAAAGGTTATCGGCTTACGTGGCCGGGGCGTGACATTCGTTGGCCAGACGGAATCAGGTACAATTCAAGTCATCGCCAGCGACAATGCTCCGTTTGGCCAACAACCCTTTCTGCGACTTTACGCGGTCGGCGTTGTTGAAGACGAGCCGGTGTTTCGCGGCAGTTGTTTCCTTGATTTGGAAGTCGTTGAATGAACCCTAGGCATCTGTGCGAAAACAGACGACCAATCGTTGTAGGACGGGCACTCTTGCCCGTCGCGATCAAGACGGGCAGGAGTGCCCATCCTACTGGTACAATTAATCTCCGCGACTGCCTCAGATCGGGCGCAGATCGGCTCGGCATTGTCGCAGCATGTATTCTGCTGATGCTCACCGTTTCGAACTGCAAAAGCGCCGACAATGATTTCGCATCGATTCAGATCGAACCGTCAGAGATTCGCCTATTCTCAGATGGATGGACTCAGCAACTGTTAGTCAGCGGCCGCGACGATACCAAGAAATCAGTTGATCTCACCGCACTCGCGGAATTCGAAAGTTCGAATCCCGAAGTTGCCTCAGTCTCTGCAAGCGGAGTCGTCCGTGCCAGAAAAAGTGGTACCGCGACGATCCGCATTCAAGCCGGCGACCGTGTTTCTGAAGTTCAGGTCAAAGTCGAATCCGGCAACAAACCGGTGGTCAGTTTCCAGAACGACGTGGTTCCGATCCTGACCAAGCTGGGATGCAACAGCGGCGGCTGCCACGGCAAGTCGACCGGCCAGAACGGATTCAAATTGTCTCTGCTCGGATTCGAACCGGAATTCGACCACACGGCACTCGTCCGCGAAGCACGTGGCCGCCGCGTCTTCGCGGGAGATCCGAATCACAGTCTGCTGCTGAAAAAGGTGATTGGACAAGTCCCTCATGGCGGCGGCAAACGGCTCGACGCCACTTCGGACGACTATCGCGTTTTGCGTGACTGGATCGAAGCTGGTGCGCATGGATCGAGTGGAAACGATCCCGTTCTCGAGCGAATCGCGGTTTCGCCCGGCTCGCGAATCCTCAGTGCCAATGCGAAACAACAGTTGCTTGTCACGGCGCACTTTTCCGATGGAATCACGCGCGACGTCACACGGCAAGCGATTTACGAATCGAACGTTGCCGAAATCGCGGAAGCCAACAAATCGGGTGTCGTCACGACGCAATCACGGCGGGGTTTGTTCGCGATCATGGTGCGTTTTGGCGGGAAGATAGAAATCTTCCGCGGGACGGTACCGTTCCAAACAGCGGGACAGAATGGAAGCGTGCCCAACAAGGGAAGAACTGCGATCGATCACCACTTGTTCGCACAGTGGAAACA
>CAUZVF010000826.1:0-3666 GCA_963582955.1 Planctomycetota bacterium | reverse complement strand
CATAAAGCAGGTAGGCGAGCACCGTACCGGCAATCGCGGCGATCAATGCCCAGGCACCTGCTTCACTATGTTTTTCGTGAATCGCATCGTGACTGGGCAGCGTGATTGAACTGGCCGCTGTCGCGGCCACTCCGTTAACAACACCGACAGGTTCGCTGTGTATCAACGTACGATACAGCGGTCCGTCTTCACCACCGATTGCACAGAAGGCAGCGAACAATGCCAACACTATCAACGGAGCCGTCATGACCCACGGTGATTCCTGCACGTGGTCGTACAATTCTTGATCGCGTGGCTTGCCGGCAAACGTGTAAAACCAGAGCCGAAACATATAGAACGCCGTCAGACCGGCCGTGATCAACGGGACGTAGAACAGCAGAAAATGGATCGAATTGTCATTCGCGTACGCCAACGCCGTTGCCACGATCGCATCCTTGGAATGGTATCCGGAAAACGCGATTATTCCGGGAATCGCCAATCCAGAAATCGCGATCACACCAACCAGCATCGTGTAGGCCGTGATCGGCATCTTCTTTCGCAGGCCGCCCATCCGCGTCATTTCCTGCTCGTGATGACAGCCGACAATGACGCTGCCCGATGCCAGGAACATCAACGACTTGAAGAACGCATGCGTGATCAGGTGGAACAAACCAGCCACCCAGCCGCCGACACCGATCGCCAGCATCATGTAGCCCAATTGGCTGATCGTGGAATAGGCCAACACGCGTTTGATGTCAGTCGCGACAATCGCAATCGTGGCAGCCATAAAGAGTGTGATGCAGCCAACATAGGCAATCGTCAACAGCACTTCGGGCGCAAACATGGGGTAAAACCGCCCAGCCAGATAAACTCCGGCTGCCACCATGGTCGCTGAATGCACCAGCGCCGACACGGGAGTCGGTCCTTCCATCGCGTCCGGCAACCACGTCTGCAGCGGAAACTGAGCACTCTTGCCGATACAACCGCCGAAAATGCCGAGCCCGGCAACGACCAGCAGTGCATACGGAATTGTCTTCGAGTGCTCGGAATCGTGTGCTCCATGCGCATCGTTGAGGACAACTTGCGTCTTCGTCGCGCCGGTTTCGGGATCGGAGTATTCTTCGACGTGCATTTGCCCGTCTTGTCCACGCAGCATCGCGAACAAGCCGGTTGCTTCGGGATTGTCATCTGGAGCCGCGAATCGAAACGTCCCGAACGACGTGATGATGATCATCAAACCAATCAGAAAACCGAAGTCGCCGACTCGGTTGACGATGAACGCCTTGTTCGCCGCGTTACTCGCCGATTTTCGTTCGATGTAGAACCCGATCAGCAGGTAACTGCAGATACCGACCAGTTCCCAAAAGATGAAGACCTGAAAAATATTTCCCGCCAGGACCAGCCCCAGCATCGAGAACGAAAACAGCGACATATAAGAAAAGAACTTGTAAAACCGTCCGGGACGATGGAAATGACCGCCGTCGGACGTATGGACTTCGTGGTCGACGTGATCTTCGGTCAGCTCATCACTCATGTACCCAATGGCAAAGATGTGGATGCACGTCGCGATGAACGTGACCATCATGAACATCGCCAGCGTCAAGCTGTCGATGTAATAGTCGAGTGAGAATTCCAAGTCGCCAAATCGAGCCAAACGATAGAACGTTCCCGAAAAGACCGTCTTCACCGCGGCGTGCTCGGTGGCATGGCCCTCTTCGTGAGCCTCCTCACCGTCCGCCTCGTGGCCATCGGTTCCGTGCTCGGTTTCATGAGCTTCCAGAGCCGCCCAGTCGGTCTCGATCCCCCAATGGACGAACGCGATCGCGCTACAGACGAAACCAAGGCCGATACACGACACGGCCATGTAGGCCGCCGTCTTGCTGAGCCGTCCCCAACGATGTCCCCACAAAATTTCGACGGCAAAACCGAGCAATGGCAGCAGCCACGCCACGCTTAGCAATAATGCAAGTTGGCCACCCAAGGTTTCCGACATGAATCTCTCGGTACTGTCCTACGCTTTGTCAGAAAAGGGGTCTGACCCTTTCCAACCAAGCCGATTTCTAAGCGTCTTTCGCTATCCGCAAGAGGGTCAGACCCCTTTTCCGACAAAGCCTATCCCTGCAGTTCGTTACCTTGATCGACGTCGATCGTCAGGTGGTTATTGTAAAAGTTCAGTGCAATCGCCAACGCCACGGCGGCTTCGGCCGCGGCCAGCACGATCACGAACAACGAAACGACTTGGCCGTCCAATCCCAGCGGAGTGTAATACGCAAACGCCACGAAATTGATGTTCGCCCCGTTCAGCACCAATTCGACACCCATCAGCACGCCGATGCCGTTGCGTTTGGTCGCCATGCAGATGACGCCCGTGACAAACAGCACGGCGCCAACCATCAGGTATTTTTCCAAACCAACATCCATTGATTTCACCTTGCAGTTCAACGCGGCCAAGACCGCCAGCTATTCATTCTGTCGGAGTGTCAACTCGTCGTTTTGCACGAGCCAAGTATGCCGCACCAATCAAGACGACAAGCAAATGAACCGAAACAATTTCAAACGGCAATAAGTAACCCGTACTCAGCGGAGTGCCCGCTGGTTTATTCAGATCGCGGTCAGGCCGGAACCCCAAGAAGCTGAGTCCGAGTGCTCGCGAGGTATTACCTTGTGGCTCTTCATTAAAACCCTTGGACATGGGGGTAAAGGCGACGCCGCCGTTCGCTGTCTGCGCGGCGTCCTTCCACATTTCCGCATCGCCGACGGTTGTGATGAGCACTGCCAAAAACATGATGCCAACGAATCCAGCGATCATGAGTTGCGACGGGGCCGTCTTTATCTGCATGTACGGCCCACTAGCCGTCAGCATGACTCCAAAAATCAACAGCACCAGTGTGCCACCGACGTAAACCATTAACTGTGTCGCGCCGACGAAGTCAGCGTGCAGCAGGAAAAACAACCCCGCTGTCGAGCCCAGCGAAACGATCAGCCAGAACGCCATCCGGACGACGCTCTGAGAAAGCACAACAGCCAACGCGCCAACGCACGTCGTAATCGCGAACAACCAGAACAATGGGCTCGTCATTGTCCGCTCCTGCTGGCTGATTCCGCTGCAACTGAAACCAAGCCAGACGAAGATTGAATACTGGAAGTCTCCGACAGGTTCTTCGCGTCGTCTTCTTTCGCATGATAAACGCGTTCGCCCAAAGGCTCATTGATTTTCAGCTCGCCGTACTGGTACTGGGGAAACAATGTCGTCCGCTGCATGGTCGCACTCAATGCGAGCGGCCAAATAATCGCGCCCAGGAATAGAAAACAACTGATGGGAATCAGGTATTTCAGACAGGTTGTCATCACCTGATCGATTCGCAGACGCGGCAGAGTCCATCGCACCCAAATCTGCACGCAGACCAACAACGACGCCTTACCGATAAAGACGCCGATTCCAATCAAATTGGATGCCCAATGGCCTTCCGGAAGAATCGGAATCCCCAAATGCCAGCCACCCAGAAACAACAGCGACGCAATCCCGCTGACGACAAACATGGTGGCGTATTCGGCCAGGAAGAAGAACGACCATCGCATGCCGCTGTATTCGGTCAGAAATCCGGCAACCAGTTCGCTTTCCGCTTCGGCCAGATCGAACGGAGCCCTCTTGCAACTGGCCGTGGCACAGGTGAAATAGGCGAAAAA
>CAUZVF010000825.1:0-3670 GCA_963582955.1 Planctomycetota bacterium | reverse complement strand
CAATCACTCAAAGCCAATGCCCGCGGCTTTCGCACCTTTGAAAACTACCGAACACGAATCCTCTTCTACTGCGGAAAGCTGGACCTCAAACCGACCCCTCAATAGCCACTAAACTCCCGGAAGAACCTCTGTTTGTAACACAGCCCTGCCAATTCTGTGTTGACATCCTACGGGGCTTAATCAGGTTGCATCGTCGCTACTAGCACCTCAACTAGGGACGAAGTGTCTGAAATGGCATTATCTCCAATCAGGTTTTTTCGGAGTCGTTCTATGCGCAATGTCATTCGTTCGTAGAAGTCAACAATATCATCCATCCACGGAGTTTGGCGGGTAAGCCACATGGATCTGTTCGGCGTGTAAATGACGTCGTCACGCCATGACCATCCAGCACCTTCAAGCAAGCCAAAAAGCGTTTGCTTTTCGTCGTCTGATAAGGGCATCTGAGTTTCTCAATTCTGGCGCTTTGCGGCAAATTCATCTGCGGCCCGTGGCCAACTGGAATCTCAACGCTCAGAATCAAGGAAGCAACACGATCTTGCCAACCGTTTGTCGGTTTTCGAGTGCCGCGTGAGCAGCAGCCGCTTCGCTCAAAGGATAGGTTTTTCCGACTTTCGCGCGAAGTTGATCGTGTGAGTGCCAGTCGAATAATTGGTCCATTGCTTCGCGCATCAACGTCTCGTCTTCAAGGACAATGCCAACAGCCAGGCCGAAGACCGAGCGGTTGCCAAACAAGAGTTCGTTCGTCGTGATGATGGCCGGCTCACCGCTGGCTTTGCCAAAGACAACCATGCGGCCTCCGGGCACCCAGCATTCGAGGCAGCCGTTCGCGATCTTGCCGCCCACAGACTCAAGAATTAAGTCGGCTCCACGCCCTTCTGTATAGCCGAGCACTCGCTTCGGCCATTTTGCTTCCGTGTAATTCACGGCCGCATCGGCTCCGAATTCTTCGGCGAGACTGAGTTTGTCGCCACTGCCTGTCAGCGCAACGACATGAGCACCGCAAGTCTTTGCAATCTGGATCGCACAGAGTCCCACGCCTCCAGCCGCGGCCGTGATCAACACTGTTTCGCCCGACTTAACCTTCCCGGTCGAAACGAGCGCGTGATAAGCGGTTTGCCCATTCACAAAAAGCGCCGCGGCTTCGGCAGCGGGAATGTCTTCCGGACATGAAACCGTGAACCGCTCTTCCGTCAGAACAAATTCCGCGTACGCGCCGTGTGTCACGCACCGTCCAATGACTCGGTCTCCTTCCTGAAACCGTTCGACCCGATCACCGATGGCGACGATGCGACCGCAAACCTCGATCCCTGGCGTAAAGGGCGTCGTTGGAGCCGATGGGTGTCTTCCGCTTCGTCGCATTGTGTCGACAAAGTTGACACCGATCGCTTCGGATTCGATCAGCACTTCGCGGGTTGCCGGAACAGGAGTTGGCGTCTCTTCAAATTGCATGACGTCCGGCGAACCGTGCTGATGACAAACGATGGCGTGCATGGGCGATCCTCGGATTCCGTGACAGCAGGTGTTCGACCGGTGTCATTGTGGGATTCGTAACGCTCGTTGATCAATGGCAGCGTCAGTTCCCCGATTGTGACCACACATCGCTTGGCGTAGAATGTCGGCAACGAGGTAAATCGATGATAAGACCGCGATCCGGCATACCGAAGACTCACAGGCGACGATTCTTGCGGGATGTTTCCGCCGGAGTCATGGGGTATGGGCTGGCCGAAATGCTGGCACTCGAACACGCGAACGCCGGTTTTTCGAAATTGGCGGCGCGAGCCAAGCCGGCTGAAGAAAGCAGATGGCCTTCCCATTGATTTCACTGACGGCGGCCATCCGATCGTGGAATTGTTCTGAATTCCACCGGATGCAAGTTCAATTGTTTTTGCATCCGGCAGCAATCATCGACAACGGCGCTATGTCGCGACAAAGTAGGTCTCGCGAGCCGAGTGAGGCCATCGAATACGTCACAGCCAGCCATTTTGGGGTCCCGCTCGGCTCGCGGAACCTACTTATTAGCGCTGTCGCATAATCCTTCTGGAGATTCCAATATGTCTGACGTTTCCGTAAATCGCCGTGACTTTCTCGCGGTGTCCGCCGGGCTGCCGGCTGCTGTACTCGCATCCGCCGAAGCAAACGAGAGCCGGCCAGCCCGGTTGAATCCGAAGATCCAACATGCCCGCGAAGTGGCTTTGAAGATTCTCAAACCGAGCCAAAAGGAACTTGAGCATGGTTTGAAGTTACACGCGGAATCAGTTGTGTTCGATGCGTACGGTTTTTCGCCGCGTTCGGCACTCGACGGCGACGCTTATGCCAAGTTGGCGAACGAAGGAGCTTCGCCGATGGAACTGCAAGACCTGCGTGAAGACATGACGATGACTCGATGCGTCACCGACCCGCGGGAACAGACTGAGTTTCAGGATGCTTGGCGGGCGTCCGGCGTGACTTGCATCTTTCAAAACGCAGGCGAGGAGGGCCAGGATTCGTTGCGGCTGTTGAAACGGTTGGCTCGTTTTACTTATGTCACCGACATGATGCGCGAGTTTGTTTCGAAGGCGGTGACTCCTGACGAAATTGCCGAAGCCAAGAAACAGGGCCGGCACTGTTTGTATTTGACAGGAAACGGAGTGCCGCTGACACAGGACTGGGTTTCGGTTCCCGACGAATTGCGATACCTGCGAATCTTTTTCCAATTGGGTATCCGGATGATGCACCTAACATATCAGCGTCGTAACATGATCGGCGACGGGTGTGCGGAACCGGCCAACGGCGGGCTGAGCGATTTCGGCCGCACGGTTGTTCGGGAAATGAATCGTGCCGGAGTGATCGTCGATTGTGCCCATTCCGGATGGCAGACAAGTCTCGAGGCCGCCCGGATTTCAGAACGGCCGATGGTTGCCAGCCACACGACCTGCGCTTCGATCTATCGCCACATCCGCAGTAAACCGGACGAAGTAATCAAGGCGATTGCCGACACGGGCGGCTATGTGGGGATGTGTTCCATTCCACGATTCCTGCGAGGCAAAGGCGATATCTCCGTCCTCTTGGATCATATCGATTACGTCGCGAAAAAGTTTGGAGCCGATCACGTGGCGATTGGCACCGACGTCGCCTACACGTCGCAGAATTACGGCGCCGAGTCGAAAAAGATTCCGAAACGGCCAAAGACGCGGAAGCAGTGGCGATCACTGTGGCCGGCCGATGACTACGTGACGACTTCTGAAGCGACGACCAGCCTGGCCTGGACTAACTGGCCGCTGTTGACAGTGGGATTGGTCCAACGAGGTTACTCGGACGACGACATCCGCAAGATCATCGGTGGCAACGTGCTGCGAGTCAGCCGCGCCGCGCTGGCTTCATGAGCGACGGGACTTCAGCAGACTACACCCGGTGTAGAACGGCGGTGTCATGGATGACCAGATTGAGGACAAACTCGGCAGCGTGTGATGTGACTGCACTGACGACAGCGCGAGACCGTGGAACAGACCAAATTGACCTGCAGGAGATCGCGGGGCACATAGATTCGAAGACGACTTTTTCGTGTATCAGAACGACGATCGCGTTAGTGAAGTCACCGGCGCACATAACTAACTATTGTTGGGCAACGGCTATTCATCAGGAATACGCACCCATATAGCCCAAATAGACAGTTTCCTTCTGGTTTTTCCGG
>CAUZVF010000824.1:0-3672 GCA_963582955.1 Planctomycetota bacterium | reverse complement strand
TCTCGACCGTGCCAAGCGACAAATAACCAAACTTGTCGTTATGCGGACTGCAACTGATGAAACAATGAGCACATTCCAAATTGCATCGCGTGCCGGCAACTTGGAACCAGAGTTCGTCCAGTGCCGCGAGTTCGACAACCGGTACTTCCTGCGATCGCGTGGCTGTGCTCATTACGCCTCCTGGCCAACGTGAGCTGTTCGGTCAGCCGCGATCAATTCGAAAACGTCGCGGATTTGCTCGAAGCCCAACTTCAGCAGGAACCGAGAATCCCGACCGCAACTCTTGGAACCGAGGATGAAAAAACCGGGCTCTGGGTTTCGCAGGGTATCAGGTCCGTGACCGGCTTGCGACAAACAGTCCGATGACGTCTCGCCCAGCAATGCAGCCGCCAACTTGACCGGACCGCCCGTCGCGAAGCACTCGTGAATCTGCAGTTCTTCATAGAGAGTGCGGTCCGGACGATAGCCAACGTTGGCGATGACTCGGTCGACGACGAATTCCTCGCACATGTCGGCCTGTCGCGTTCGTACAAGATACGGATCGGCGTCGGATGATCGGTGAATGCCGACAACCAATCGACCGGGTTTCCAATCGATGCCCGAATCATCTGCTGCGGCCAATACCAACCGATTCGCTGCGTTGGCCAGTCGGGAGCGTTCCGCCAACGGATCATTTTCGATCGCTGTCATCGGCGGCATTCGATTGCCGCGAGTTAACCAAACTGCACGGGTCGAGGTTTCCGAACCCGCCAATTCCGCTAACGCAACAACAGCCGTCGCCGCCGAGTATCCACTGCCAATAACAAGCGTTCGCTTTCCAACAAAGTCAGACTGTTGCGATCCCAAGATGTCGGGTAAGCGATAGTCTCGATCGGTCAAACCGGTCAATTCACCAACGCACGGGATTCCCCCTGCTCCGGCCCAATTATGATGCGGATACGTTCCAGAACAGTCCAACACAAAATCGGCCCGCACGACACGTTCGTTGTCGTTGTTGTGCGAATCGGATAGCAACAGTTGAAACCGATCGTCCGCGCGCGACGGCTGCCCGACGAGATCACCCTTCCACAGACGTGGCCGTCCGATCGCACGCACTGCCGTGTTCTGTTGAATTCGCCCTTGCAGTTGCGGCAACCGGGATAGCGGTTCGAGATATCGCTCGAGAAATTCGCGGCCGGTCAAGAGAGCGCCCGTCGCCGGAAATTCACGCTCGGGCATCACTTTGTGCAATGCACGACGCCCCCATTCGCTGGCGTTGAGTTCAAACGGACTAAACAGACGGACGTGGCCCCAATCATTGATGTTCGCACCGACGCGGCCGCGTTCGAAGACGCTGACTTCATACCCCGCTTCGATGCCATACAAAGCCGCTTCCAGTCCAATCGGCCCGGCTCCGACGATCGCAATCCGTTGTATGGCAGAAGTCACGTGACCCTTCACTTTCCCGAAATCTTGCGACTTCGGCTACGACAGGGATTTGGAATCGCTGTTATTTGTCCGAGCCAATCGGCAACGAAATTCGAGTACCGGATTCCGCCGACCGCAATCCGGCTTCGAGGATTTCCTGCGTATCACGGCACACTCGCGGAGCACAGACATCGGCCGGCGTTTCGCCGTTTTCCAGACACGTCAAGAAATATTCCGGACCGGTCCGACGACCGTTGGGCAATGGCTCGACGGTGATTTCCTGCTGGCTGTTTTCAATTGCGACCATGATTTTTCCGTCTTCCGTCCACAATGTTCCTTTCGTCCCCATATAAACGGAATCGTGGTAAGAAGGAATCTGACACCACGACGCTTCGGTGACAGCAAATCGGTCGTCGTAAATCAATGTGATCGCCGCGTTGTCGTCGACGGCGATGTCCTTCTTCGCGAGCCGTGCGGCCACCGCCTGTACTGAATTCGGCATTCCGAAAACGTGCCGAAACGCGGCCGCTCCGTAGCAGCAATAATCGATAATCGCACCGCCTCCGTTCTGTGAAGGGTCGTACAACCAGTTACAAAAATATTCACTGCACCCGAACTCACGCGGGCCTTTATGAGCCATCCGAACCCGTGCGTTGAATACGTCGCCCACGATTCCGTCGGAAACCAGTTTCCACGATTGAAGCGTGTTGGGCCGCCAACGAAACGGCCAGTTGATCATGAATTGAATGTCGGATTTGTTAGCGGCCGTCAGCATCCGGTCGGCCTGTTCTAATGTTGCCGCCATCGGTTTTTCCAGCATCACATGAATGCCACGCCGTGCCGCCTGCTCGACAACATCAGCAGCGGCGGCATTTGATGTGCAAACCTGAACGATGTCGATCTGACACGCCTCGAACATTGCGTCGGCCGAATCGAACCTCTGGTCAACTCCGAATTCTTGACGGATTCGCTCCCGCAAAGGAATGTTCGCATCGGCTGCGGCAACAATTTCGATTCGATTTGTGTCGAGCCACCGACGCAATTCGCCCCACACGTGATCATGGACAAGTCCGACGACCGCCAGTCGCAACTTCTCAGCCATCAGTACCCCCTGTCCCCTGCTCTGCCCCGATCGGTTTGAGTTGTCCGATGAACGGCCGACGCCAGATTCCTTCATGTCCACGTCGAAACATCAGCTAATCGATCGCAACCAAGTCCGTCCAACGAGAATTCCAACTCTTGGCCCAGTAACAATTGCCGCATCACCAACGCCGTTGCGGGAGCCATTTGCAAACCCGCTCGAAAATGACCGGCGGCAACGTACATATTTTCCATTCCTGGTACTTGCCCGATGAACGGCAATCGATCGGCTGTACTGGGCCGCAACCCTGCCCACGATTGTTCGAATCGTGCCATTGCCAATTGCGGCACCAACTCGCTGCCAAACCGAATCAATTCAGCAATCGCTCCCGCGGTATTCTGTTTGTCGAAGCCCACCCATTCCTCGGTCGAGCCGATCAGAATCCGACCGTCGGGCCGCGGAACCAAATAGCGCGATGCCGATCCGATGACGTGCCGAAACGGCAGCGGTTGCATCGACAATTGCACCATCTGACCGCGGACCGGTTCGATGCCAACCTCGCATCCGACGTCCGCGAGGATCCGTTGCGACCACGCTCCGGAAGCCACGACAAATTGGCCACCCGTGAATTTGCCGTTCGGGGTTTTGACACGGAGGGCGTTTTGGCCGTCGCAATCGAAACTCGACACCGGACACCCGGCGATCAATTCAACTCCGCGTTGAGCCGCCGCGGCATAGAGTGCTTTCAGATGCCGCGGGTTACGTACCTGACACTTCTCTGGGATTCGAATGGCGGCTGTGATCCGACGACTGAGATTTGGTTCACATGCCGCGACCGAATCGGAATCAAGTTCCTCGATTTCAACTCCGTCTGCCCGCCAATTCCCGATAATCTCTGTCAATTCGTCCGGTCGGCCGCCAAGGCGTACCTCGATGCCGCCACAATTGAGATACCCGTTGTCGATGCCGGTCTCTTCCAACAGTTGCGCCGTCAATCGCGGCCACAGCACATGGCTGTGAGCCCGTAATCGTGATTCGGGAGAATTCGAGAAATCGGGATTCCCGGGCGGCAAGATGCCCGCACCGGCCCAAGAGGCTTCTCTGCCAAACTGACCGGCTTCGAGAACGGTGACCGACACGCCCTGCCCCGCCAGTTCGTAGGCAATCGACAATCCAATAACGCC
>CAUZVF010000823.1:0-3675 GCA_963582955.1 Planctomycetota bacterium | reverse complement strand
AATGGGGTTGGCATTTAGCCGTGTTTGTCGCGGAGAATTCGCGCCGCGTCAACCTCGTTCTTCAGTTTGGTGTAGACCTCGTCGATGCTCACAACCGCCGCTGAGCCAGGAGCGAACCCGCAGTCGGGGTTCAGAGTAATGCGTTCTGGTGCGAGGTATTGCAGCGCTGTTTCAACGCGCTCGACGATCGTCTCGGCCGAATCGATTTCGCCCGGATTGCAGTTCACGCAGCCCAGTCCGATTTCGAAATCGTCACGCAGTCGCCCGAACACGGCCATGTCGCCAGCGCCCGGAGTCGTGAACTCCATCGTCAATTGGTTCACCTTCAGCCGGTTCAATTGGTTGATGATGGGATCGTAGCCACCGCGATGTTTCATCTCGCCGCGCGCACGAGCGCCCGCGCGGCGGCACAGGTGGACGGCCAATTTGATGTCGTCGATTCCGTCGACCATTTGGTTGGTCATGTCGACCGCGAAATCGGCGGCTCGGTCGGCGTCGTCGTATTTCGCACGGACGTCGTCGTCGACAAACAAACAAAGATGCGGGTCATCGATCTGAACGACGGATACGCCTTCCTCTCGCAGCAGTTCCACTTCTCGCCGAAGGATTGGAACACAGTCGCGGACGAAATCGTCCCGAGTCGGATAAGCGGCTGACGAGCGGTCGGCGTCCCACATCCGCTCGCCCAACAACGCGGGGGCCGGCAGCGTCGCTTTGATTTGCCGATTCGTGAGTTGTTTGAGAAACGCGACTTCTTGCGCGATAAAGCCCGGATTCTTCGGAGATAATTTGTCGACGACAATCGTCCACGGCCGGCCATCAGCCGGATTCAGACTGAGTTCAAACCCATGCGCCAATTCGGCGATGACTCCAATGTAAGATTTCCGCCACCATTCGCCGTCCGTGAGAACGTCGAGGCCCGCGCATTCCTGAAGCGCCACCACCGAACGCACGGCCGATTCCATCAGGCGGCGGTAATCGTCGCTAGATACATCGAAGTCGTCGCTGATCAAGTCTTTCACGTAATACGGACGCGGCATCGAGCCCACGACCGATGTTGGGAATAGAGTTATCTCGCTCATATTTCTGCTCACTGACGTTTCTTGGCTTGATAATTTGATTAGTAAGACAGCGTTAAGTAGGTCCCGCGAGCCGAGCGGGACCCCAAAATGAGCTGGCTTTGTCACATTCGATGGTTTCGCTCGACTCGCGAGACCTACTTTTTCGCGACTTAGCGCTGTCGTGTTAGTTAAAGATCATTTCTCGATTAATCGAACAAAAGGCAACGAAGAAAACAAAGAGACCGACTACGCGCCGCTTCGTTTTCTCCGTTGCCTTCTGTTCAAATCAACTGGTTGTGATCGTCCGCGGTTCGTGTACCGGTGGCACCGATCTAACGCGTCCAATTGGCTTGCGCGTATTCGAAGTCCTCTTGCGTGTCGATTTCGATGTATCCACCGGGTGTGTCCACATGTATGAACTGCTCGCCGGCTTCAATCATTTCTTGAAACAGATGGATCAAGTACGCTTTCTCGAACGACTTGGCTTCACGAAACGGCCGGCTGGCGTGTGCTTCGCGGCATCGATGGAAATGTTCTCGCAAACGGGCCGCTCCTTCGGCACTAAACTTGGCGACGCCCGTGTATTCTCCATGCACGTCGGCTTCCGGAATCTCGCGATGAATTCGTGTCACCGAACCGTTTTTAGCCGTGACTTTTTCCGCGTCGTCCGACGGATGCTGCGTGCGGTTCTCGTATCGCTGCAACCAAGCAGTATCGACGGAGACCGCGATGTCCTCGCGCGATTCCTGCAGATCAGCGATTACCGACGGAGTAAACAAAATGTCCGAGTAACAGCAAATGAACGGTCCGTCCATCAAGTCTTCGGCATAAAACAACGACGCCAAAATGTTATTGTTCTGCCAATCGTCGTTGTGGCGAAAAGTGAATTCGGGATAGGCTTCGCGGACCTTTTCGATCTGATATCCGCCGATGAAGGCAATTTCGCCGATGCCGTTGTCTCGAAAGGCGCGAATCGTCCAATCCAAGATCCGCTGTCCGCGGATTTCCGCAAAACACTTGGGAGTGTCGGCTGTTGTCGGCATCAATCGAATTCCACGGCCAGCACCGATGATGATCGCCCGCATGTCATGTCGTTCCTGTTGATGAGATTGCTTTCAAATTCGTCAGGAGTCCTCGGCAGATTCCGACGTTGCATTCCATAACAAAGCGGCAGTCACGGCTGCTCCGAAGGCCCAACCAGCCCAAATATAAATTGTCTGCTGCCACCCACCGGAAGTCAGAGAATACCCGGTGACGATGTCTCCGCTGGCGGCTCCGATGTAACCCAGGCAGTTGACGAAACCGGCTGCCGCCGCCGAAGTTCCTCGTCGAGCCAAATCGGCTGGCGCTGTTCCGACCAACAAAACCTGCGGGCCATAGATGCAGAAACCGATCAACACTAGCAGAACCATGGTGGCTTCGACACTTGTCCGCGCGACGGAATCGTAAAACAAACTGAGTACTCCCAAAGCCACCAGCAAAATGCATGTCACTGGTGCGCGACGGCTTGCGAAGAACCGATCGGTGGCCCAGCCCGCCAAATACGATCCGGCAATCGCTCCGATGGGAAGCACGGCATACTTCAAACCCGCCTTGCCAACGCCCGTTTTTTGGACCTCGGTCAGATGAGTCAACCCCCAATCGAGAAACCCGTATCGACAGGCGTTTAGAAGCCCCAGCGAAATCCCCAACAGCCACAGCCGATAATTTGTCAATGTCAAAGCGAGATTCTCAGCCAATAGCGTACTATCGAATCGCTGTCGCTTCGGCGTTGCATTGACGTCGGCCCCATCATTCATCTGCTTCTTACGCGCATCAGGGGTCTCTTCCAGAAAGAAGTACATGACAACTGCGGCAGCGACAAGAATCCCCGCCGGTACGAGAAGCGCTCCGCGCCAGCCGAGCATCTCGGCGGCATAGCTGGCGATAACGAAAGTCACTGCCGCCGTGGCTTGGTAGCCCGTGCCGACAAACCCGATCACTTTGCCACGCCGCAGAACGGGGATCCAGTTGGCCAGAACGCGAACGCACGGTGTCCAGCCCAGCGACTGGCAATATCCGTTGCACGCCCAGACAAAGATCAAGAAGTAAAGAGCCGTCGAGAACCCGAATACAACATTGAGTGCGGCCGATCCGAGCATCCCAATGGCCAGCATCTTGCGGGGCGAGAGATGTTCCGAGAATTGGCCGTTCAGCAATTGTCCAGCGGCATACGCGATCTTCGTCGCACCCAGGATATAACCGACTTCGAATTCAAACAAACCGAGTCCGCCGTCCGCGACCGATGCCTTCAGCCCGGGAACCGCGGCGGAAATGTTGGTTCGGCAGAAATAAAACGCGCCGTAAGTCAGCCACACCGTCCACGCCAGTTGGTTCTCACCGTGCAACTTCGCCGTGGCGTTTGCTGCAGGAGAATTGTTCGGGACGGACGATTGTAAATTCGGCATCAAAAACTCGTTTACGCTGTCATCAAATGCGGACAAAAGGCCGTAGCATCGTCGATTCACGAGTTTATATCAACGAACGCGAATTCCCATTGAGCCACCGATTGCTGAGCAACCATGTAGGTCCCGCAAGCCGATCGGGAACTGGAATTGGGCCGAGCATTGGCACA
>CAUZVF010000822.1:0-3676 GCA_963582955.1 Planctomycetota bacterium | reverse complement strand
TGCCGGCGGCAATGCCGAAATGAGCGGATTGGAACC
Organism: Planctomycetota bacterium; assembly: GCA_963582955.1. Taxonomy (GTDB): domain Bacteria; phylum Planctomycetota; class Planctomycetia; order Planctomycetales; family Planctomycetaceae; genus CAUZVF01. The sequence continues at coordinate 3,640 of CAUZVF010000822.1, read as the reverse complement.
GCATGTCCGCGAACGAACCGACGCGCTCGATAGCCTCGGAAACACGACCGCGGCAACCGGCAAGGGATTCGCGATCGGCTCAGCCGCTCTGACTGCTCTGGCACTGATGGCTGCGTACGTTGAAGAAGTACGCATCGGCTTCGACCGCTGGGTTGAAAAGGACGAAGGGGCAAAGGCCGTCGCGGTCTCACCCGATCTGTCGAACGCGAGTATTTTCGTCGTCAGTAAGGGAGTCCTGGCGTACAAAGACGCGACCGACGTGGAGAACGCGAAGAAGAAGAATCCAGAAGTGGAATTGAGTGAAGTACCGGCGCGAACTTTTCTGGTGTACCCCGCGTCTGAGAGAACTCGCAAAGGCGACTTGGCGGAACTTCTTGGCGCTCAACCGGGAAAAACCTTCAAGGAATTCGATCTGCAAACACTGATCGATGAAGACAAGGTTGTGCCTAACAAGAGCGCAACAATCCCCGATTTCGTGCGATATTACAATGTGACCGTCATGAACCCCAGCATTCTTGTCGGCATGTTTATGGGAGTGATGTTGGCGTTTGTCTTCTGTGCCCTCACGATGAAAGCGGTGGGACGTGCCGCCAATTCGATGGTTGAGGAAGTTCGGCGACAGTTTCGCGAGATCCCCGGCATCATGGAAGGTACGGGCGAACCCGACTACGCGGCGTGTGTCGAGATCAGTACGGTCGCCGCTCAAAAAGAAATGGTCATTCCCGCATTGCTGGGGATCGGCGGTCCCTTGGTCGTCGGCATTTTTCTTGGAGTCGGCGGCGTGATCGGGATGCTGGCCGGTGCCCTGACCAGCGGATTCGCCGTCGCAATCTTCATGGCGAATGCCGGCGGTTCGTGGGACAACGCCAAGAAATACATCGAAGCGGGAGCTCACGGCGGGAAAGGCACTGACGCTCACAAAGCAACCGTCGTTGGCGACACCGTTGGCGATCCCTTCAAGGATACCAGCGGGCCGAGCCTGAATATCCTCATCAAACTGATGAGCATGGTATCGGTTGTGTTTGCCGGACTCATCGTTCAGTATTCGCTGGGATGGTTTTAGTTTGGGTTCAACTAATCGTGCTAACATGATTCCAGCCGATTGAAGGGGGAGATTCCAATTAGCATGCAGTCGACGCAAACAGATCGATCCGAACAGATTGAGCACAGCAAGAAACTAGCCTGTATCACGGCCAAAATCGCCAACGAGTACCGTGGAAAGGACACGATTGTCCTGGACACGACCGCCATCACGCCGATTTTCGATTTCATGATTCTGACGACGGCCACCAGCCGGCGGCAAATGCACGCGATCGCGGAAGAAGTCGATCGCGTGCTGAAAGACGAAGGCTCGCGGCGGATCGGACGTGAAGGTTACGAATCGTCGGCGTGGATTCTTCAGGACTACGGTGACTTGCTGTTGCACGTTTTGTCGCCCGAAGCGCGGGACCTTTATGAATTGGAACGTCTTTGGGGTGACGCGTCGCGGGTCGATTGGCACGCCCATTTGGAACAGCTCTAACACACTGCCAACATCGGGCTGAGCGATGAACATTCTTTCTGAACTACGGTCCCGGTTCGACTCGGCGCTTCTCGCATTCACCGACGACACCGTCCCCTATTCCACGATGGTCAAGCCGGCCCAAGACGCCAAGTTCGGCGACTTTCAAGCAAATTGCGCGATGCCGCTTGCCAAGAGAAGCGGGGCGAATCCACGTGATTTGGCCGCCGAACTTGTTGGGCGGCTCGAGATTTCCGATATCTGCACGGAACCGAAAGTCGCCGGACCGGGATTCATCAACTTGCGTCTGAAAGACGCTTGGCTGGAATCGCAAGTCAACGGACTAATCGATGACGAACGGCTGGGCCATCCGTCAGCCGCAAGCCCTCGGACGTATGTCATCGACTTTTCCGGTCCCAACATCGCCAAACCAATGCATGTCGGCCATCTGCGCAGCACGGTTATCGGCGACGCCTTGTGCCGCATCCTAAAGTTTTCGGGCCACACGGTCATCGGCGATAATCATATCGGCGACTGGGGCACGCAATTCGGGATGATCATTTTCGGATACAAGAATTTTCTCGATCAGACGGCCTACGACGAGGATCCCGTCAACGAGCTGGCACGGTTGTATCGGCTGGTGAATCAGATCGCTGGCTACCACAACGCAATCGCGGAATTGCCGCGGATTGAAGAACAATCATCCGCAAAACAGCAACTACTTGAGACAACTGAAGCCGAGGCGGATCCCAAAGACAAGAAATCACGAAAGGCAACGAAGAAACTCCGTGGCGAAATCGTTGGCTTGAAGGAACGGATTGCCGCCACCCGCCATCAGATTTCGGCGGTCGAACAAGATCCCGCGCTGAAGTCGCGAGCGGATCAACATCCCAATATCGCGGACGCCGCCAGAAACGAAACGGCCAAGCTTCACTCTGGTGACGCGGAAAATCAAGAACTGTGGAACCAGTTTATTCCCAAGTGCCTTGATGCGCTCGAAGTCATTTATCAGCGGATGAAAGTGCCGATCGACGTGACACTGGGAGAAAGTTTTTATCAACCGATGCTCGCAAGCGTCGTCGAAGATCTTCAGCAAAAGAAGATCGCCACGGAAAGCGAAGGAGCGATCTGCGTCTTCATCGAAGGCAACGACGCCCCGTTCCTCGTCCGTAAACAAGACGGAGCATTCACGTACGCAACGACCGATTTAGCAACCATCAAGCACCGCCACGATGAGTTCCAGGCCGATGCGATGCTGTATGTTGTCGACGCCCGGCAAGCCGAACATTTCGCGCTCCTGTTTGAAACGGCCCGTCGCTGGGCGTTCAACAAGACGGAATTCAAGCACGTTGTCTTCGGCTCGGTGCTGGGCAACGACGGCAAACCGTTCAAGACTCGAACGGGAGACACCGTCGGGCTCGAGAGTTTGCTCGACGAATCGATTACTCGCGCCCGAAACATCGTCGACGAAAACGACGACGCCAAACCCGAGGGACCGGAATTGGATCAGACCACGCGTGCCGCAGTCGCCGAGATTGTCGGAATCGGCGGCATCAAGTACGCCGATTTGAATCATAATCGCGAGAGCGACTATGTCTTCAGTTGGGACAAGATGCTGGCCAAGAACGGAGACACCGCGACGTACATCCAATACGCCTTCGCCCGCATCTATGGGATTTTTCGGCGTGGAAATGTCGATCCCGCGGCCCTACGGCAAGCAGGTGGAACAATCCGCCTGGACGCACCGCAAGAGCGGGCTCTTGGCCTGCAACTATTACGTTTTGCCGAAGCAATCGACGACGTGGCTCTGGATTATCGTCCCAATTTGTTGACACAGTATTTGTTTGAAACGGCGAATTGTTTCAGCGCGTTTCACCGGGATTGCCATGTCTTGAAAGCCGACAACGATGCGACGCGAACCAGCCGCCTTTTGCTTTGCGATTTGACCGCGCGAGTACTGAAGCTGGGGCTGTCGCTGTTGGGCATCGATACCTGCGAGCAAATGTGACTCGAATATCGGAAACGGTCACTTACTGGAAGAATTGGCCAGACGGGCGAAGATCATCCGCCCGGCACTGCTCTGCAACATACTGGTCACGACGGTATCAACCTCTTTGCCGATCAGATTGGCAGCCTGCT
>CAUZVF010000821.1:0-3676 GCA_963582955.1 Planctomycetota bacterium | reverse complement strand
GTCGGCATACTTGATCGAACGAAATGACGGTTTGCGAACGACGTTGCTAATGCTCAACGGCGCCGTCGGTGATTTCACATTTGCCGCACGGTTAAAGGAATTCGAGGATCTCGTGTCGACACAGTTCTATCTGCCAACAGTACCGAATGTGACGTATTCCGCCTGTCTGGCAGCCAAGATCGAAGAGATGATTGAAACCGGAAAGGCCCCGTATCCCGTCGAACGCACACTGATCGTCAGCGGGATGCTCGAGAGTTGCCTCGAGTCAAGAATCAACAATCACCAAAGATTGACGACGCCGCACTTAGGCGTCCGTTACCAGGCACCCTCAAAGTCACAGTTTTGTCGAAGTTAGCATTGGCAAACAATTACTGACCGACCCACCGGCAATTTTTGTGGTGTGATGGGAGCGAGACGTTGAGCAGCTTGTTTCTTGTCCGACACGCGCAAGCCAGTTTCTTCGCGGAAGATTACGATCAGCTTTCGGAAATCGGCGAGCAACAAGCGACTCTGCTTGGATCGTACTGGGCGCGGAGCGGAACCGAGTTTGGCCAGGTGATTGTCGGCCCTCGGCGACGTCATCAGCAAACCGCGGAAATCGTTGGTCGTCAATTTCGAGAAGCTGGACTGCGATGGCCGGATGCCGTTGTGCGACCCGCACTCGACGAGCATTGCGTCGACGTCTTGATGAAGGACCAGCTCGATCAACTAGCCGCAAACGATTCTCGCATCAACGACCAGCTCAGACAGCTCGCAAGAACCTACGCCGAGGCAACGACGAAGCAGGACAAACAGCGTCGATTTCAAAAGTTATTCGAGGCGGTCGCGCATCTCTGGATCGACGACGCGATCGACGCCGCGGAAGTTGAGTCCTGGCGCGAATTCCGGAATCGTGTTGTCGAGGGGATCGATCGAATCCGCCGTGACGCTGGCCGTGGAAAACGGGTCGCGGTCTTCACGTCGGTTGGTCCGATTTCCGTAGCGCTATTGCGGGCGTTGGACTGCTCGGAGAAAACAGCCCTGGAACTCGGTTGGCGGATTCGAAACGGCTCACTCACTCGGTTCGTGTTTAGCGAAGACCGATTCACGCTCGACAGTTTCAATGGCGTTCCGCACTTGGACGATGCCTTGCTGACCTACCGATAGGTGGAAACATCATGGATTTCTCGATTCCCCCCAAAACGCAACAGCTTGTCGAAACGATTCGGCAGTTTGTTCACGATGAGCTTGCTGACCTGGAAGCTGCTCTCGTTTCCAAGCCCTTTCGCGAACTGTTGCCGCAACTCAACCAGAAACGTGCGCAAGTTAAACAGCTTGGGCTTTGGGCACCTCAGTTGCCGACTGAGTACGGCGGGATGGGATTGGAATTCCTGGAACTGGCGATGATCAGTGAAGAATTGGGACGCAGCCCGCTGGGGCACTTCGTATTCAACTGCCAGGCGCCGGACGTCGGCAACATGGAGATCCTGCTCGAGTTCGGCTCGGACATACAGAAAACGACCTGGTTAGAGCCGTTGGCCGCCGGCGCAATTCGCAGTTGCTTTTCGATGACCGAACCAGAGCGACCGGGATCCAATCCCGTCTGGATGGACACCACCGCGACGCTGGACGGTGATGTCTGGGTAATCAACGGACGCAAATGGTTTACGACGGCCGCCGATGGCGCGGCGTTGGCCGTCGTGATGGCCGTCACCGATTGCGATGCCCCGCCACATGGTCGAGCGAGCATGATGCTTGTCCCCACCGACACGCCCGGCTTTCATCTGGTCCGCAACATCTCGTGCATGGGACATGCGGGAGACGATTGGCACAGCCACTCCGAGATCGAATACGAAGACTGCCGCGTGCCGCGCGAGAATCTGCTGGGAGAGCGAGGCGCGGGATTCGCGATCGCTCAAGCTCGACTCGGCCCCGGCCGGATTCATCACTGCATGCGCTGGATTGGGATTTGCGAGCGGGCTTTCGAGATGATGTGCCGTCGCGCGGCCACCAGGGAAATCGCGCCCGGCGAATTCCTGGGAAGCCGCCAAACGGTGGAAAACTGGATTGCCGAAAGCCGCGCGGAAATCGACGCCGCGCGATTGATGGTGCTGGGCACCGCCTGGAAGATCGACAAGCTGGGAACGCGCGAGGCACGCATCGACATCTCGGTGATCAAGTTTTTCGTCGCGCGAATCCTGATGGAGGTGATCGACCGCGCCATCCAGGTCCACGGAGCCTTGGGGATCACCGACGACACACTGCTGGCCTGGTACTACCGCAACGAACGCGGCGCCCGCATCTACGACGGGCCGGATGAAGTACACAAGAGCGTCGTGGCACGCCGGATCCTCAGACAATACAACGTGGGGCAGACGCAGCCGGACTCGTGAGCATTCGGACACGCGCGTCGCCCAACTCGTGTGGAATAAAGCGGGACAGGTCGATCTGTGTTCGCGGCACCGTTGCGGGTCCACGACATGTCGCAGGTCGCCCAAGTGCATCCCGCGTTGCGCTCCGGCGATGTGCTGGTCGCGGATCGCGGTTTTTGTTCCTACCTGCATTTGGCCCTACTATTACAGTGCGGAGTGCGGGCGGTGATCAGGACTCCATTTCGCTCGCTGGCGCACGCAAAGCGTGATTGTTCTGAACGGTTAATCGGACTTTCGGCGCCGATCGGCGCTTTCGGCGCTCAGATTAAACAACTTTTGGTTGCGCAACGAAGTCAACTTCGCGCATCTGAAAACCACGATGGGCATGGACGTTCTGAAGTGCAAGACCGTGGACGGCGTGTTGACGGAACTGATCGTCTTTGCCTTGGTCTATCATCTGGTCCGTGTGGTGATGGGGGCTACCGCCCTCCGCCAGGGCGTGGACGTCGAACGCATCAGCTTCATCGACGCCGCCCTCTGGCTGGCCGCCGCAACACCAGCCGAACAACTCATCTGACTCGTCGTCAACCCGCATCGACCGTATCGCTACGAACCCCGTGTCCGCAAACGACGGCTCAAGAACTATCCAGTGATGAGAGCCCGCAAAAACGAACTACGTAAGTCCTTGGTAAACAACCAAGATAGAGATTAACTTAATGCCATTCCAGAATGTCCCCTTTACACTCGGCGACTTCACGGACGCCGACCGTGCCCTTCAGCGGACCGTTCTTAGTGCTGTTCGCTTTCCTTTTTGAAATGTGTCTGTTCGCACGGGTAGAATGTCATTGACGTCCCACGAGCCGTTCCCGTGAGATCGGAACGACCATATGAACGACATGCTGCTTCCGATGAGTGTCCGCATCGTGCCATGACGTCGAGATTCCACCAATCGGAGTTGCGGAGAGAGAAGGAATGTCCACGAATCGGTATGAGGGCTTGCTGTCCGAGAACCTGACGTCGGAACAGCTTGTGCGTCAGGCGTTGCAGTTGTTGGAGTCCGATTTTCGTGAGCTGGCTTTGCTGGCCTTGGCGGATTGGTCGCGGCTGGAGATGGTGTCGCAGGATTTGTTTCAAGCTGTGGCCTCACTGCAGCGGCCGAGTTGGGGGATGTGGAACGGATTGCTCACGGCACTTAAGAATGCGCGCAATAATCTGCTGCGCACGGCGGGAGACAAAGACCGGGAACGCATCGAACAAGCGACATTTCTGAGGTGCGTGTTGCAGCAGTTCGAAATCCGGCTGGATTCCGAGCTGGTGCAGTCGCT
>CAUZVF010000820.1:0-3681 GCA_963582955.1 Planctomycetota bacterium | reverse complement strand
AACGTACCCGCCACGGCCGCGGGCCGGACACCGGGACCGTTAACCGCTTGAGGCACGTCGGCGACGCGAATCCGATCATCGGAAGATTGCACCCGCAGACTGTAAAGCGGCGCAAGTTCGGGATCGGTTATCGAGATCTCCCGGCATGCTTGTTCGAGTAACTGTTCGGCGGAACTCGTCACGTCAAACGCCAGTCCTGTTTTGGAGCGTTCCTGCACCACGATTCCCCGGATTTTTGGATCAACTCCGCCCAGGTCGGGGGCCGCGACTGTTCCATGCATGGCCGGATCAAACGCGAATGCGATCTTCAGTTCGATATTCTCTGGCCGAGCACCGTTGCGCCGCAAAACCTTGGCGAGTTCCTGGCACTGCGAAAACAGAGTTGTCTGCAACGGGATATTCTGCCGCAAGGAGATTTTCGAGGCAGTGATGCGGACATCGGCATTCTTCTTGGCCGCCTCGATGATCGTTGCGTTGACGTTGGCGTCGGCAGCCGTCGCGCAGTAGTACGTCGGGGTTGCTCCCGTCAGCAAAGCGCCAATCGTCGTGCTGCAATAGTCGACATACGCGGCGATGTCGGCTTCGGAAAACAGCGTGGGGCTTTCGATCACCATTTCTTTGACGTATTGACCAAATTGCGCCCGGACGACTCGGCCGCCAAACCGATACAGCGTTGTCGAATCGTCCTTCCAAGCGGTAATTGGCAGACTGGCTTTCACGCAGACGTTGTTCAGGAATTCTTCCGAATTCCAGCCGTTGTCAGTTGCGACTCCGGGTAATAACAGGCCGCGGTTGCCTCCGCGTACGATTTGCAGACCGTGCGTGCCGATGGTGACGGCCTGAATCCGAGCTTCTCCTTTTTCTTGGACTTCTTCTGGAGCGAACAATAGCCAGACTTCAAAATCGAGATGAGGTAACTCGCTGACCGACACCGGTGGAAACCGCGGATCGCTGTTTGCCGTGCGGAGTGCGGCGTCTCGCATGGCCTGTCCCAACGGCTGAGTCGTGCCGAACGAGCCACAACACGATCGCAACCGACCGTCGCGTTTCAAGCTGACGAACACACCCGAAACCGGTTGTCCCGCGAGATCGACTCCCAACGATTGCGACGTCGCCGATTTTCGCGTTGATGCCGCCGTCTGAACAAACTCGGCCGCGGCCTTCAGTATTTGCGACTGCTGTTGTTCAGACAGTTCAATTCCCGTCGGGGCTTCCGTGCTCATTGATTTGGTTCCTTCCCGTGGATTGTTCGCAGTCGTTTGCCGTGACGAGGGTGCTTGTTGGACTGACCGAAGTTGGCCGGTTGGCTCAGCCGGCGCATCGGACGACGGACGCTGATATTTCCGCATGTCGACCGGCAACCGCTTTCGTCCCCACGTGCCGGGTCGGTCGGAAAAATGGCCGCTGATATTGTAACCACAATGGCCGCACTCGTTACCTTTCAGAGAGTATTCGCCCAACTCATACCAATTGCGTTCGATGACGGCACGTCCGCAGCCGGGACAATAAGTGCTCTGCCGAGACCAGTCGTCGACGTTGCCCGTGTAGGCAAAATGGATGCCGGCTTTCAACGCGATCTCGCGGGCGGCGATCAGTGTTTCCGACGGCGTGTTAGCACGATCACGCATCCGGAAGTCGGGATGAAACGCGGTGAAGTGGACGGGCACGTCGTCTCCGATCGCATCCAGAATCCAGTCACACATCTGCCGGAGTTCGTCCGGATTGTCGTTCGCATCAGGAATGATCAGATTCGTGATCTCGAACCAAACGTCCGTTTCATGTTTCAACCACGTCAGCGTGTCGAGGATTGGCTGAAGATGCGAGTACGTAATCTTGTAATAGAATTCTTCGGTGAACGCTTTCAGATCCACATTGGCGGCATCAATGAATTCGAAGAACGGCGCCCGAGCTTCTTCGGTGATGTAGCCCGCCGTCACGGCCACCGACTTCAACCCTCGATCACGGCAAGCTTTGGCCGTGTCGATCGCGTATTCGGCCCAGATCACGGGATCGTTGTACGTGAAAGCGACACTGGAACATCCCATCGAACTGGCGGCGTCGGCGATTTCGTCGGGCATCGCCCGCTCACTAAGCCGCTCGACTTCGCGCGATTTCGAGATATCCCAGTTTTGACAGAACTTACAGCCCAGGTTACATCCGGCCGTTCCGAACGACAGGATGCTGGTTCCCGGAAAGAAATGGTTCAGCGGCTTCTTTTCAATCGGATCAATGCAGAATCCGGTGCTGCGTCCATAGGTCGTCAGATACATCTTGTTGTCGACGTTCTGGCGGACGAAACAAAAGCCGCGGTCGCCATCCTTCATCACGCAGCGCCGCGGGCACAAGTCGCAAACAATTCGCTCGCCATCCGGATGCCACCACTCGCCAGGATACAAACCGGAACTCCGAACCGGTTCGTGAGGCTCGACGCCGGGGCCAGAGCGGCTCGGTTGGATGACCGGCAATTCAGTAGACATCATTGTTGATTCGTCAGACATCGTTTGGGGACAACGCTGGTGTTTCTACCCCTGCTGAAAAAACAGTCGCCTTCGGCTTACCGTTAAACAAGATCGCGACACGACACACTTTCTAAAACAACTCTGAGATTGGTTCGCCTTCTTCGAGTAATCTGAACGGACGCCCTTGGCGGTCGGTGGCGGTCAGGTCCGTGATTCCCATGGAATGGTAGACCGTCTTGGCGATGTCTTCCGGCGCGACCGGGCGGTCGGCGGGATAGGCGGCGACGCGATCCGAGCTACCGTAACTTTGACCGCCGCGAACTCCGCCACCGGCGAACAACACGCTCATGGCGTGCGTCCAATGGTCGCGCCCCGCGCCTTTCACACCACCAGAACGGGGATCACCGATTTTCGGTTTGCGACCCATCTCGCTGTTGACCATGACCAGCGTTTCGTCCAACAAACCCCGTTCCTCCAAATCAGACAGTAATGCGGCAAACGGCCGATCGAATTGTGGCAGCAAGACTTTCTCAAGACACCCGAAATTGTTGCCGTGCGTGTCCCAGCCGCCACCACTCTTGCATTTCTGTTTCTCGGCTTCTTTGGGATTGCCCTTCCAGAACACACTGACGAAAGGCACGCCGGCTTCGACCAATCGCCGTGCCATCAACATGCTCATCGCATTCAGAGAGTTACCGTACTTTTCGCGTACGGAAACCGGTTCGCTGGCGATGTCGAAAGCATTTTTGGTCTTTGCTGAACTGAGCAGTGAAAACGCTCTCTGCTGTTGAATGGTGTAGTCCGCGGCTGCCACGCTGGCTTCGAAATTCTCGACGGCCGCGTCGATGCTTTGCAACAGGGAACGCCGAGAAGTCAAACGCGATGCGTTGATGTCTCCTTGCAGAGCCAACGCCGGAGCGGTGAACCGCAGCGGATGATCGACGTCACCGAGAAGATACAGCGGATCGTGTTCGAGGCCCAACATTGCGGCGAATTGCCCCGGTCGCGTGTATTGCGGTGCTCCTGGTTTGATCGGCAACGAAATCACTTGCGGCAAATACGGATGAGCCGGCATCTTGTGGCCGACGACGGAACCGATAAACGGCCAATCGGTTGCTCGCGGTTTGCGGTTGTTCAACAACGCCGGAAAACTAGGGTCGGGACGCCGCCCCGTCAGGTTGTAATAATACCCGGCATGATGGTCGCCCGTGCCGCGACGGAA
>CAUZVF010000819.1:0-3693 GCA_963582955.1 Planctomycetota bacterium | reverse complement strand
ATGCCAACCAGATGTCGTGCAGCACTTCTTTCTCGTCATAGATGCGCGTGAGATGCTCGATCGTAAATATGTACTGCTGTGCCATTTTTCGTTCAGTCTTCCACCTTGAGTGCCATCACAATGCGGCCAGCAGTTGGCGGAGAAATCGGGCCGCGAGATGATAAATTTCCGGTCGCTGACTTCCGCGAGGACCGGCAACATTGAGAATACTGATCGAATTGTCCTTGATCCAGCCAATGACGTCGTCGTGGTTCGCATTGTCGACGAGATCAACGACGTAACAAGGACGTTGGTGCCGGTCAGCAAACGACTTCGTGAGTGCCGTACCGCCCGTCAGAATCCCGGTCGTCAGAATCAGAGTGCCATCGGATTCTTGAACATTCCGCTCGGTGCGTTCGGCGTATCGGCCACTCGACGTTTCACAAAGCGGATACTGCGTACCGATTGTGCCGTCTTCGGCCTTGCGCCCGCGCGGGCACCAACCTCCACACGGCATACCTCGTTCGAGCGCGACATCCAAAGCCGCCCGATCGACACCCGTCTGCCCGCCGGAAATGATTTTTTCAACCAATACAACCGCCCGAATTGCTTACGTCCCAATGCCTGAACAATGTGTCCGACTCATTCTGACAATTCCTGTCCGAACGAGAGCCGCATTTGAGGATCTTCTTCTTCTTCAAATTCCTTAAACATCAGGCTGGGTTGGATGTCGCGATTGTTCTGATATTTGTTGCAGTATTGAGTGATCTCGCCGGAAATCGTGTGGAACAAGATTTGGCAAATCGGCACGCCGGCATAAATTCGAATCGGCTGCACGGCGGTCAGTTCGAGCGTCCAATGCCCGCAAAAACCGACGTCGCCAAAGCCAGCGCTCACATCGACAAACAAACCCAGCCGACCGATCGAAGACCGGCCCTCGATCATCGGGACGAGGTTCTTTGCTTCCGTCCGTTCGATTGTCCGCGCCAGATAAAGCTGATTCGGATTCAGCACGAACCCGTCAGCGGGAATCGTATACCGCCGGAATCGGTTCGGCCGCCGCATATCAAGGACAATCTCTTCGTAAACGATCAATTCGTCATGCAGGCGCAAGTTGTAACTGTTGGGATTCAGTTGGGCCTCGTCGAACGGATCGATGACGATATTCTCACCCAATTGGGCTTTGATCTCATTACCAGTCAGAATCATCCGTGCACAACTTTGTATTGAGAAAAGAACCGTGGCCTGCCCAATGACGCCACCAAATTATACCGATTCGGTGCCAGTTGCAACGCTGCGACCCGCATCATGCCAGCATTCTCACGGTTTGTGTGAAGAGTGCTCACGTCGTCGGTATCATCAACCAGATTCACGATAATTCGAAGTGTAAGTAAAGCGAACACGTGACCGATCATCGAAGGGTTGCTATTTGAAGAGGACAACGGAGAACGAGAGGACAAAAAACGCGCAGACAAGAATTACCAATGTGCCGTAAAACTTCCAAAGAGCGGTCCGACTGATCTCCTTGCCGCTAACCTCAATGACGAGAAACAGTGAGTAGAACCAGAATGGGAACAATACAATCCCCCACACTGCAGCACGCCACGCTCGATCGACCGTCTGATCGGCGGTTGTGTCTTGCGGACTTATCGCGTTTTCAGCGGCCAATTCGCTTGTCGTATGGCTTTCGATTGGCGGCTGTCCGGGCGTGGAACTGGAAAAACTCGTTGTCTGTGTTTGCTCGTCAAACTCGTTTCCACACGACCAGCACAATTCAAACCCGCCATCAACCTCCGCTCCGCAATTGGCGCATTGCCACGGACTCGCCGTTTCATCGGTTTTTCGAGCAGCCGACTCGAAATCGGCAAGAAGCACTGCCGCACGCTCGGCCTCGCTTTGTCGAACTTGCAAACTCGCTCCGGCAACTGAACTTCCGTAATAAGACAACATACTGCTGCTTGCCGCACCCTGAATGAAGGCTTCGATTCCCTCACAACTCAAAGCGGCCTTGGTAATGCTGGCCTCTTGTGGAGACCGGAATGTCGCAACGGTCACCAGGTCGTCGATTTGATCATCATCAGAAGCCGGTTCGGTCATCACATTCAGTTCAAGTGTCGGTGGCATTCACGGAATGTACCGAATGCGTTCACACGGCACCGGAAATCGGTTCGGCGTGATGAACAGGAACCGGCCGGCCGGTGACGTCGTGCCAATGTGCGTTGCGTGGGATTCCCAGTGATTGATAGATCGTGGCGGCGAAGTTTTCTGGCGATTGCGGTGAGCGGATCGGATAAGCTCCGATGGCGTCGGTTGCTCCGATGACGTTTCCGCCGCGAATGCCGGCCCCGGCCAGCAGGACTGACTGGGTTGCTCCCCAGTGGTCGCGGCCGGGGGACTTGTAGACACTCAGCTTGCTGATCTTGGGAGTGCGGCCGAACTCGCCGGCGACGACGACCAACGTCGATTCCAGCATTCCTCGCTCTTTCAGATCGTCCAGCAACGCGGTCAGGGACTGGTCGAATGGCGGCAGAAGTTTCCTCAACGAGAGAAACAGGTCACCGTGTTGATCCCAGGTCGAGCCGCGGCCCATGTTGACTTGCACCATGCGGACGCCGACTTCGACCAGCCGCCGCGCCATCAACATCGACCATCCAAACAGATTGCGTCCGTATCGGTCTTGCGACTTGGGATCTTCGTTGTGGACGTCGAAGGCATCGCGGACTTTGCCCGACGTGAGCAACGACAATGCTCCTTGACGGTACTTCGTCAGATTCTCGATGCTGGATTGCTGGTCGAGTTGTCGTTGCCGCCGCTCGATTTCTGCCAGCAAATCGCCGCGACGGTTCAGTCGGCTCAGCGTCAGCCCCTCGGGGAGACTGAAATTCGGAGCCTGGAAAACCGCCGACACGCCGTGTTTATGAGCTGGCTTGTTCGAAAACAGGAAGCAATCGGGACACGCGCCGTATCCATTGCATTGGTCGGCAGCGTTCAGGACCCACGGGTCGTGGACCGCTCCCATCATGCCGGCGTGTTGGCCGGGGCGGATGGCACCGTTGACGTTCTTCACAATTCGAGGCAGCACAACGGAAGCTGGCAAGCCGCCAGAACTGGGGATCTGAGAACTCACGACCGACAACATTGACGGAAAATCCGACCGCTGCGGCTGAGCGCGTTTCAAACCGAGCGGCAATTCCGTGCGCCCGGTGTTCATGATGTGAATGCCTTCGCCGTGATCGTTCCGCGGGTGCGTCAGTGAGCGAACCAGACTATACCGTTGGCTGCATTTCGCCAGTTGCGGCAGATGCTCGCAGATTTGGAGTCCGGGCGTTTTCGTCGCGATCGGGCGAAACTCGCCGCGAATGTTATCGGGAGCATCCGGCTTCATGTCGAAGCTCTCGTGCTGCGAAAGTCCGCCGGTCATGAAGATGTAAATGACCGATTTCGGCGGACTCGACCCGGCATCGCCGGATTGCGATTCCAGCGCCATCAATTCGGCTTGCGACAGACCCAACAATCCAACCGCGCCAGCCTGCAGAATCTGGCGGCGTGGTATTCTCGGATGCGGTAGGAATTCCAGTTTGCCGATCACCTTTCCTCTTGCTTTCGCTCTTTTTTCTGTTGTTCGATCGCTTGGCGGATGTCGTCGTCGGATAGGACGTTGTCCTTGTTGATGTCGAGTTTGTCGAACAGTTTTGAGAATTGCCGCGGCACCTC
>CAUZVF010000818.1:0-3693 GCA_963582955.1 Planctomycetota bacterium | reverse complement strand
GGCAAGCCAAACCACAGCCAGGACCGGATAGGCGGTCGAGTTGTAAACCGTCACGATCCGCTTGAAGAGTGCCAATTGGCCATCGGTCAGCAACGGATCAATCTGCGAAACGTTGTACCAGATGTTGAAGGCGCTGCCGACCAGTGCCGCGGCAACCGGCACCACGGCAATCAGTCCCAGCGCGTGACGGGTACTCCACGAGTGTTCCATCAAGGCGGAACCTCCCAAGGAACTTACAATTCAGAATTAGGTTGTGAGTTCCCGTTACGATACCAAATGGGTAGCGAAAGCAACCCACGTGTGGTGGCTCGTCACGCAATCAAAGGTTGTTTGTTCGGAACGTCGAAAGTGCCGATTGACGCCGAAAATACGATAACCGTCCAGAACAAACACGCTTGGCGTGCGCACGCACCGCATGTTTGTTCTGAACGGTGCTTCGGACTTTCGGCGCCGATCGGCGCTTTCGGCGATCAGAATAATCAATCATCGATTGCGCAGTTTGGAAAGAGACCGTCATACTAGTACCGTGTCAGATCTCGATTGACGGGTGGCCGTAGGATGGACACTCCTGTCCGTCCCATTGCGTGACGGGCAAGAGTGCCCATCCTACTCGTCGATTCCGATTTGACACGGTACTAGCGCCAGCCGCGACAAATGCCACGGCTCGATTTTCTCGCCGACGAACACCAGATCGGAAACTTGCCAACCCGGCGCTTCAAGTTGCAGTTCGAGCGTTTTCAACGAGCCAATCAATCGGACGGGAAACGGAATTTGCCACAGCGTCGCGGCGTCGGCTTGCAATAATTCTTCCGGTATTGGAATCGAGCGGCCGCCAGCGGTAAGTTTCAAACCGTCGAGCGTCTTCGGTTCGGCCAGCCGCAATGCGAGATAACCGTAATCGAAGTGTGCGAAGAACGGGCCGAGATATTTGACGCGGCAGCCGGAATTCGAGACTTCTCGAAAACTTTCCGTGCCAGCTTGAGCCGCTTTGCCCCAGCCAGTGATCTCCCACAACTTTTCGCTGTCGGGGTTGCCCAGATCGAGTTCCAGATAACGTTGGGCGCGTTCGGTCAGCATCTTCGTAAAGGAACTGATTCGCGGGATGAGTGTGCGGGGTTTCGGAGCCGGCCGTGACAGCGGAGGGGATTCACCGCCCAGTAACTTCGCAATGGGCTGTCCCAACGCCAGCGGGAACGGCCGATTCAGACGGTCGTGGATCAGCGATTCGCGGTCCATCCCCAGCAAATGGAACATGGTCGCGGCGATGTCATCTTGCGTCACTTTGTCGCTGGCCGGATAGGCTGACTTGGAATCGGTCGACCCAAAGACTTGGCCGCCGGGAACTCCGCCACCAGCCATGACGACGGAATTACAAGGTCCCCAATGGTCGCGCCCGCCGTTGCGATTGATGCGTGGTGTGCGGCCAAATTCACTGTTCCAAATCACTAGTGTTTCTTCCAGCAGGCCGCTGGATTGCAAGTCTTCCAACAGTGCCGCGATCGGACGGTCAACGGCCGGCATCAATCGCGTCCGCATTTCGTGGAAATTACGCGAATGAGTGTCCCAGCTTGTATCGAGAGTTTTCTGTTCGCGATGCCAATAAACCGTGACCAGTTTGACTCCGGCTTCGATCAGCCGTTTCGTCATCAACACGCTTTGCCCGAACGCATGCCAGCCATATCGCCAACGGTTTTCCTCGGATTCGTGCGACAGATCAAAAGCCGCGCGTGCCTTTGACGAAAGCACCATTCCCAGAGCTTGCTGGTAGAAGGAATCCAAATCGCGAACATGAGCCGAACGGTCGGCCAGACGAGCGACGTCTTCAATCTGATTCAGCAACTGTTTTCGGCTCGCCAAACGGCTGGTATCGATGCCTTCCGGCAACTTCAAACTATCGATCGAAAAATCGGCATGGTCGGGATGATCGGTGATCTGAAACGGATCGAATTTCCGGCCCAAGAATCCGCCGCCTTGTCCCGGCGTGATGGCTCCGTTGGTCGTGTGGATGACTTCGGGTAATGCCACAAATGTCGGCATGCCGCCGCGATTCGGACGCAGCTTCGACAGGACCGCACCGTAATGCGGGTGGTCGGTCTGGCTGGCACTGAAACTCTCTTGCTTCAAGGCGTGCTTGCGGCCGGTCAATCCGGCATGGGCTCCGGTGGAATGATTGTTGTCTTCTTGTCCGACCGATCGGATGATGGCCAACTTGTCGGCGTGCTTGGCGATTAACGGAAAATGTTCGCCGATGTGAATGCCGGAAACGTTGGTTGCGATCGGCCGGAACTCGCCACGAGTCTCGCTCGGGCCGTCAGGTTTCAGGTCCCACGTATCCTGGTGAGCCGGCCCACCCCACATGAACAACATGATGACGCGTTTCGCCTTGCCGAATCCAGGAATCGAGTTGTCATGCGATCCGGCAGCCTGGGCCTGATTGTGCAAGAGTTCCGGCAGTCCCAACGACAACGTACCCAGTCCGCCGATCTGCATCGCCTGCCGGCGGCTTAACCGGTCGCAAAAGGAGAGTTCGTTGTTGGCGAGAATATCGAGCATTGTCGCGTTCCGATGCCGCGTCGGCAGTTTCACGATTCAATATACTTCACGCGGTTGAAAATGTCACATTCTATTGTTTAACGGCAAGCGGGCACCGACCGCAGGTTGGTCGGCGATGGCTTTTCCCGACAAAAACGTCGCCTTCGGCTTGCCGTTAAACGAATCATTCTTGCCCACGAACCGTATAATATCAGGGCTCGTTAGTAAGATCGACAGCGAACGCCGAGTACATTGCTGGAATTCTCGCGCAGCACGCCAAGAGTTCCGCCAGTGTGGATTCAAGAGCGCCACGCTGATCATCGTAGCGGCTTACGAGCGATTCGAATCGGAATTCATTTGCTTGAAGACCCTACACTGAGAATCGACTAAGGCTAATGCTTAATGCCGTGGCCATGTGTTGGTTCGGTCGCGACGCGTTTTCCCGGCTCTTCCGGCCCAACGATGCGAATCGGCACCTTCAATTCAGGAAACTCCGGGTCATCCGTAAAGATTGTGATCAGACTATCGTGAGTTCCAGCGGGCACTTGGGTGACGGTGATTCGGACTTTGTTATGCCGCATGCCTTGCGGGCCGATTTGAGTTTCGCCAATCGCGACGTGTGCCAAGTTCGACGATGATTCGGCGCCCAACAATTCCAGATGCCCGTTGCGGTAATCGGTGACCGTGATGTCACGCGTTGTTGGTTCGGCGTTCGGCTGATAAAAGACAAGTGCGCGCGGTTCGACCGAGATTTTCTTTTCCGGCAGAATCAGTTTGAAAGTTATCCGAGTCTCACGCGGTTGCGTGTCTTCGTAAACGACGTCGCAATAGTATTCCTTGGAACCAGGTTGCTCGGTCGCCGCGCGGACCCGCAGGAAGAACTCGCCGGTTTCACCAGGTTCGTAAGATTTCTTCGGCAATTGCGGATTCAAGCATCCACAACTGGGGCGCAACTCTTTGATCTTGACGGTAACGTTGCTCTTGTTGCGGAAGACAAATCTCGCGAAGTGCTCGTTCCGTAATTCGACGGGGCCCAAATTGACGAGGTACTGGTTGAAGACCAATGCGGGCCGGTTTTCAGGTTCCGTTACTTCTCGCGGAGCCGCGCCGACAGCGCTGAAAACGATCGACAACAGAAACGGAATCGCCGCCAAAAGGTAA
>CAUZVF010000817.1:0-3697 GCA_963582955.1 Planctomycetota bacterium | reverse complement strand
GTAGTTTATCGGAAACATCACTCAGTTGCCGCCAATACGATTCGAGTATCCGGTTATCGAGACTGTACGGTTGCAGGTCTCGTGAATGAGTGGCCTGAATCGTCACGGTGACGGTCCCGCGCGCGATTGACTCTCGCATTACTTTTTCAATACGACTTTCGAGCGGCGCATAAAAGTCGGGACAGCGGACAGTCACCTTGAGATAGCGATTGTTGACCGTACGGACTTCGGTAGAAACGCGCAAGTGCTCGCTTTCGCTACGAGCCCCTCCAAAACCGGTCATGCTCAACAGCACAACGCTACCATTCGTTTAATTGCGAGGATTGAAATCGATTCGCAAGATTTCTGGTCCGAGCTCTTGCGAGTCCACCTACTCAGCAAAGCCACGATACTCATTCGTTCGACTTGGATGACGGGCTTTCCGAGTCATCTGTTTCCGAGTCGTCGCCGTTCGTCGAATCATCGTTTTCGTTCTTCGAGGATTCGTCGTCGGATTCGCCCGTCTCCTTCTTGGAATCCAACTGGCCATCGTCTTTCTCATCTGATTTGCTGTCATCCGCGTTTTTCGAATCGGCAGCATCGACCTTCCGGACCTCCGGTTCTTTCTCACCGTCTTGTTCGGTCGACGTTGTGGAATCCTCGATCTTCTCTTCCGCCTTGTATCGCCCTTCTGAGCCAGCACGCAGAGCGAATCCGCTCAGCCCGGCCAGAGCGACCCATAGAACGGCGAGCGCGACCGTTATTTTCGTAAAGACATCACCCGCCTTGGTACCGAAGGCACTCTGTCCGCCAAGTCCGCCAAAGGCACCTGCCAGTCCGCCACCACGGCCGCGCTGCAACAGAATTATCAGGATCAGAAAAATACCCACCATACACAACAGAGTCATTGACAGATAATCCATGGTTCTGATCACTCCTAAGACTGCGCTCAAACCAGCCAGCAAAAACTGGCCGATTGTCTTTTCAATATTAGTTCGAACCGCTGGCTTCAACGCCGGCTCGAATTATTCCGATGAATGAATCCGCTTTCAGGCTCGCTCCGCCGACCAACGCCCCATCGACGTTTGGTTGATTCATTAATGCCAATGCGTTATCGGGTTTGACGCTTCCGCCATACAAAATTCTGGTCGCATCGGCAACATCGGGATTGTAGCGACTTGTCAGCCACTTGCGAAGATGATGATGGGCCGATTCCGCCTGTTCCTTGGTCGCGGTCTTTCCCGTTCCGATCGCCCATACCGGTTCGTAGGCAACGACCAGATCTTGGACCGATTCAGCCGAGATTCCGGTAAGGCTGCCCTGCATTTGCCGATCGAGTACCGCTTCGGTCTGTTCGTCCTCGCGTTCGCTGAGCAATTCGCCAACACACAAGATGACTTTCAAACCCTGTTCCAGAGCTGCCGCGACTTTCTTGTTGATCAGTTCGTCAGTCTCACCGAGGACGTGGCGGCGTTCGCTATGGCCGAGAATGACCCATTTGCAACCGACGTCGACCAACATTTCGTTGGCAACTTCGCCCGTAAACGCTCCAGGAGTTTCAAAATAGCTATCTTGCGCACCGACTTCGATACGATTCTCGGAAATGGCCGATCCGACCGCGGCGAGATAGGGAAACGGTGGGCAGATCACGACATCAACCGAGTCCGTTTCGTTGACAAGCTGAGCCGCCAACGAAGTTGCCAACTCTGTCGCGGATGCACCAGTCGTGTTCATCTTCCAATTGCCAGCCAATAGCGGGCGTCTCATCGTGTGTCCCTCGAAGTATTAGCTCGGGTTATCCATGAATCTGTTCACGACAGTCGTAATGCTTTTGGAATAGCGCAACGGCTTTTGTCGTCCGGGAGCAAGAACGACTCGTTGGTCCGACCGGCGCTCGGCGCACGATTACCGCTATACAACGGAACGTGACATTATTCAACCGCACGAAGTTAGGACAAAGGGAGAAAACGTTCCGTCGCAAAAGTGGAATGACGCGAACCACCTCTCAGGACACAAACTACCCGACTGGATCGCTGCGCGGATACGAACCGAGAACTTCGATGCGGACGGCACATTTCTCCATTTCGGCGAGTGTTCGTTTGACCTTTGTGTCACGAGCGTGTCCTTCAAAGTCAAGGAAGAACAAGTACCCGAATTCATCGCCACGCAACGGGAATGATTCAATCCAAGTCAGGTTGACCTTGTTTTTCTTGAACGCCATGAGCGCATCGGCCAAGGCACCCGGCTTGTGGGGAATCTGAAGCAACAGCGATGTACGGTCACGCCCGCTTGGTTTGCTGGTCTCTTCACCAATGACGGCGAACCGAGTCACATTGTCTTTGTTGTCCTGAATGTCGGCCGCAATGATCTGCAGATTGTACTGAATGGCGGCTTGCTGACTGGCGACCGCCGCGGCCCCCGGTTTGTCACGCGCCAGTTGCGCGGCGGTCGAAGTACTGGTGACGTCAATCAGCCGTGCCTGCGGCATGTTTTTGCTGAGCCAATCACGGCATTGCGACAGGGCTTGCGGTTTACTGTAAATCTCGACAATTTCGCCGCGGGGACAACGGGCCAACAAATTGTGGTGGACGCTGATTTGAACTTCGCCACAAATCCGAATCGGCAAACGCGTAAACATATCCAGCGTGTCAACGATCCGTCCGTCGGTGCTGTTCTCGATGGGAACAATTCCATAGTCAGCGTGGCCACGGTTAACCTCTTCAAACACCGATGCAATTGTGCTGACTGGGATCAGGTCGGTCCACTCACCAAATCGTTCGATGGCCGCCAAATGAGTGTAGCTATACGACGGGCCGAGATAGGCAACTCGCTGTGTCTTGACTTCGCGCTTGGCAGCACTCAGGATTTCTCGAAATACACTGCGAACGGCGTGAATTGGCAACGGCCCGGAATTCTGACTGGCGAGTTGCGCAAGCATCTCGTCGTCGGCGCGAGGATCGAACACGGCCTGCTGAGGGTTGGGTTGCGACTGCAAAAACTTGGTCGTTGTGTGTGCACGTTTGTTGATCAGCTTGAGGATGTCGCGGTCGAGACTGCGTATCTGGGCTTCCAACGACGCGCGTGGCTTTCGCTTGGGTGCCGAAGGCTTTGCCCGCGATGGCTTGGCCACCTTCTTTCGCTTCACGACTTTGGTTTTCTTGACCCGTCGCGGTGCCTTCTTTTTCTTCTTCACTGCTTTTTTTGCCATTGCAGCCCTTCAGAAGCTTGCAGGCAAACAAGTGCGTGTCTTCCGCCCATGTTGTCCAACCTGCGGATGAGTAATTTTGGGTTTTGGCGAACCGACCATGCTAGGCGGTTAGTTTTTTGAATTCTTGATCAGAAACGAGGATACCGAGGCACCCCTAGGAATTGACCCTGACGAATCGTCTTTCCACCATTCCCATCGCCGGAAAAAGACGTTTTCGAGACCGATGGCTGTTGTATCGGTGGCGATACCAAGTGTCAAGCAGCACGGTGTTTAGGCGCGACGATAACGGACAAAAGTGCCCTGAAAATTGTGCGGATATGGTTTGTCGAACCGTTGTGCTGCCAATGTGGCATACATGACAGCAACAGCATCTCGATTTCGGTGTGTCATTGTGGCATGCTTCAGGATGAGATCAACTGAATTCCGTGGCCCATAATTCGGTGTAACTTGGGTGATTATAACGTGATAGGCCGAAACGAGAATTCGTCGATTGTTGTTGGCATAGCCTTT
>CAUZVF010000816.1:0-3706 GCA_963582955.1 Planctomycetota bacterium | reverse complement strand
AACTCTCCTCATACAACCGCGCTAACCCGGATTATTCACGAAACAACGCAATTATGATGCAAAGCTTGTGTCCAAAACGAGTTGCGACTATCTTACCCAAAACACCGCGCAAAATCGGAGTTGATCGTAACCCGAAGCGTCAGGGAGGAAACATGTTGAATTCCTCGCTTACGCTTCGGGTTACGAATAATTCGGGCTAAGTTTCGGGTAAGTAGGTCTCGCGAGCCGAGCGAGATCTTTGACAATTCAACAAGCGGCCCAATTCTGGGTCCCGCTCGGCTCGCGGGACCTACTTAGCGGGACCTACCTACAGTCCCCAGCCTGCTGACACATCGATCGCTTGTCCGGTGATGTTGTCGCCAGATTTCGAAACCAGATGCAGTACCAGATCGGCGACGTCTTCCGGTCGAGTCAGCCGATGCAGGGCCATCTGGTTCAAGTAGTCTTCTTTGACTTCTTCGAGCGTCTGGTCGAGTTCCCTCGCGCGGTCTTCGAGAACTCGGTCCATCCGCGGCCCTTCCACGGGACCGGGACAGATTGCGTTGACTTGGACATTGTATTCAGCCAGTTCCTTGGCGAGTGCCATCGACAAGCCGATCAATCCCCATTTCGAGACGGCGTACGGGCTGCGCAGCGCGTAACCGATCCTTCCCGCGATCGATGAAATATTGACAATCTTGCCAAATCGATTGGCGATCAGATCGGGGATGACGGCTTTCGCACACAGCATGGCTCCCGTGAGGTTGACGGCCATCACTTGATCCCAGTCGGACCGCTCGACATCGGCGACCGGTGCGGTCGGACCGGCGATTCCCGAGTTGTTGACCAAGATGTCGACTTTGCCGAATCGTTCGTGAACTTGACGCACCATCGCGGAGACCTGAGATTCCTCGGTGATGTCAGTCACGATCGCGATCGCTTGGCCGCCCGAATCCACAATTTGCGCAGCCGTTTCGACAAGTTCGTCCTCGTCGGGACTGGCCAGCGCGACCTTCGCTCCCTCGACCGCGAGGCTCACGGCAATTTGTTTTCCGATCCCACGACCACCGCCCGTGACAATGGCGACTTGTTGTTCGAGTTTCATTGCTGAGTCCCCAAATTATTGCGTGTGTCTGTCGGAAAAAACGATTCACATCACCGAAGATTGCATATTCTTGCCCAAATTGTGTCGGCGTACGGGCGGCGGCAAGGGCAAGAATATAAGATGGCAAGAATATGGAAGAAAGAACGTTCACGAAGATGACTCGTTTCCCAACCACACGTTCTTCATTTTCGGACATCGGAAAAGGGGTCTGACCCTCTTGTGAATGCGAGAAACGCCTGCAAAGCCGGTTGATTGGAAAGGGTCAGACCCCTTTTCCCACAAAGCCTAGCATATCAGTACTGTATTGCAGTGAAACTCAATTGCTACAATCACGATGTCAATCGAAACGCGGCCGACATCAGCGCAATCTTCGATTGACGAAATCAGAGTCGCCTTTCGCTCCGCGAAAGATGTGCTACTTTCACAGAAAGGCGACCAATCGAGAATTGACGACGTACTAACTTGGTGACCGTTCAACGTGCATTCCAAACTCAAATCACACGATCTGGTCTTGATCGGAGCCGGGCATACGAACATGCATATCGTGCGCATGTGGCGTATGAATCCCATTCGAGATGTGCAGTTGACGGTCATCTCACCATTTAGCCGAGCGGCTTACAGCGGCATGTTGCCGGGAACGCTGGCAGGTCTCTACGAACCGCCACAAATGGAGATCGACTTGTTTCGCTACACGGCGGGCCGCGGCATCCGCGTGATTATTGCGGAGGTGACCGGTTTGGATCCGGAAAAGCGCCGAGTGCATTTCGTCGACCGTCCGCCGATTCGCTATGACGTCGCTGCCATCGGAATCGGCTCGGTCCCGGTCGCTCAAAGTCTCTGGCAGGACAATCCCAATGTGCTCAGCATCAAACCGATGGCTACGTTTCGGTCTCGCTTCGAGCAACGCGTGAACGATCTTGCCGCCGCACAACAGGACAAGCTGCAGGTTGCCGTCGTCGGAGCCGGAGCGGCTGGCATGGAGGTTCTGTGTTGCCTCGATTCTCATTTTTGCAAGAACGGACACCCATCAAAACTGTCACTGATCGACGGGAACAGCGAGATTCTGCAGGGTTACGGAACGAAGGTTGTTGAATTGGCTCGCCGGGAACTCGACCGACGTGGAATCTCGATCCGCAACGGCGACATCGTCAAGGGATTCG
Source organism: Planctomycetota bacterium (assembly GCA_963582955.1). Classification (GTDB taxonomy): domain Bacteria; phylum Planctomycetota; class Planctomycetia; order Planctomycetales; family Planctomycetaceae; genus CAUZVF01. Next base: position 1,462 of record CAUZVF010000816.1, on the reverse strand, counting down.
AAGACGGCAATTTAATTTTCGACAACGGCGACCGCGTCGAAACCGATTTGGTCGTGTGGGCCACCAACGCCGCTGCGCCCCGCGTACTCGACAACTTCGATCTGCCCAAAGCCGACGACGGTTTTCTGGCGGTACGTCCGACGCTGCAAACGACGGCCGATTATCGCGTATTCGTCGTTGGCGATACCGCGACGATCGTCGAGAATCCTATTCGCAAAGCCGGCGTGTACGCCGTTCGCGAAGGTCCGATCTTGTGGGAAAATATCCAACGCATCCTGAACGATCAGCCGCTGGTCCGTTATGAACCGCAGAAAGACTTTCTGTCGCTGCTCTCGACGGGCGACGAACGGGCCATCGTGCAATACAAGGGCTTCGCAGCGCACGCCGGCTGGGCGTGGAAGTGGAAAGACCACATCGACCGCAAGTTCATGCGGATGTACCAGGACTATTCGCCGCCGTCGGCCGAGATGATGTTGTCGAATTCTGCCGACGAATCCAACACGACTCCGGCCATGCGTTGCCGCGGCTGTGGCGGAAAAGTCGGAGCCAACGTGTTGAGCGCCGCGTTGGAACGTCTCGACATCCAACCCAATGCTCATTCCGCGCACGGACTGGACCAACCCGACGACGCGGCGATCCTCGATCCGAGCGCCGGGACGGCCGAGGTGATCTCGGTCGACTTTTTTCAATCATTTTTGGATGACCCGTACATTGTCGGCCGCGTTGCCGCATTGAACTCACTGAGCGACTTGTGGGCGATGGGCTCGAAACCCGTGGCTGCGATGGCCATGGTCACTCTTCCGGAAGGACCGCCGCGGCAACAGACCGAATTGCTGTATCAACTGTTGGCCGGCGGTGTGCGAGAACTTTCGAAAGGCGGCGCGACGTTGCTGGGTGGCCACACCACGGAAGGCTCGGACCTGACAATCGGTTACACCGTCATCGGCAGCCTAGACGGCCGCCCGCCGATGACAAAAGCGAATCTGAAACCCGGCGACAAACTGATACTGACAAAACCGGTGGGTACCGGAGTTCTGCTCGCCGGAAATGAACAATGCGTTTGCCGGGCCGAGTGGATGGACGCGGCACTGGAATCGATGCTGACCAGCAACGCGTCCGCCGCGCAGCTTGCCCGCGAATTCGAGGTCTCGGCGCTCACCGATGTCACGGGTTTCGGATTGGCCGGTCATCTGCTCGAAATGCTCGATGCCAGCGGCATTGATTCACGGATTTCGCTGCGTTCGTTGCCGCTTCTCGATGGATTTTCCGAATTGAGCAGCGACGGAATCCGCAGTTCGCTCGACCCAGCCAATCGCGAGACCGCCGACCGAGTCGACACCGAGTCGTCAGCAGTTACCGACTCGGCAGCAGTTACCGACTCGGCCCCATTTCACGCGCTCTTCGATCCACAAACGTCGGGCGGATTGCTGATTGGGATCGAACCAGGCCGCGCCAACAAATT
>CAUZVF010000815.1:0-3713 GCA_963582955.1 Planctomycetota bacterium | reverse complement strand
CCATTGGTGGCTGGTACCTGTTGTTACGATTGCGATCGTCGCGTCATTTCTGCCGACGACCGGATTATCCGGCCTACTGGTGATCAATTTTCCCGCCAAGATTACGCGGCGTGCCCGAGTGCATCGTGCACTACCGACGAAGTATTCCTTCGGACAACAACGTGTCGTCAACGGAAACCGCAGGTTTTCGACGGCTGTAACACCGCCGAGCATTTCGCGCGTTGTTAACGGTCCCGATGTTCGTCATAAGACTTTTACGTTTTCGGCCGGAGTCGGAGTCGACAACATCCAGCTGAACCGCATCGGTGTTTCGCTCTACGACTCGGGACACATCGCGGCCACCGGAATCATCGCGGCCACAGATACCAGCGACTCCAAACGCCTGGCCTACGACGTCGAGATCCATCTTCGTGCGTACGGCGGAACAGCCGCACCCGCCTTAGCACCCAACGGTCCAATTCTCTGCGAGTCGACCGTACACTTACGGCTGAAACCGAATCGGCCGAAGGCGGTTTCACTGACCCAATGCCGATGTTGCCCACTCGTCAAGAAGCATTTTGACGAGATCACACACATCGAGGTTCGGTTGGAACACACGCTTCCCAAAACCACCTCGGCGGAACGTGGGAATCAATGACCAACTCACATCATTTTCAAGTTTGTTCAACAGTGGCTGAATTTGAGAGTTGCCGTTGATTCGGCGAGAACTCAGACGAAACAAAGGAGTTTCAAGTGCACGACCTTCCATTCTTTCGGTTTCCACCGGTGCTCGCGTTGTTGTTCGTCCTGACTTCTGCGAATGACTTAGACGCGGGAAAACCACGAGTTGCTGGCTTTAACGAATTGGAGGTCTTTGATCCCGGTGTGGGGGAGTCACGTGACGGTGCGTTTTTCCCTGGAATTCAGCTCAACCAGACGGAAAACGGCACGGAAGTCGAAATCGCACCGATCGTGCACGTTCACCGATTTTATTACAACGGCGACAAGGAGTACCAAGGCCCGTTGGGACAAGGCGGCCCGGTGATCGTCGTTGCCAAACACCCTCGCACGCGAGAACGGCTCTATATCGAAGCCGATTTGCCTCCCGGTGCGCCCGTCATTTCGTATTCCAATCACTCGATCACTTATGCCTATCCGAAACAGAGGGTCGTCATCAAGTTCTCGAGATGGTGCAAGGACAAAGTGTTGGTGCAGCATGGCAACCGTTGGCGCATACCGCGTCCCTCAATTTCCGCCGGCAACTCGAAGCTGATCAAGGCACTCAAAGATCATGCAAAGAGAACATCGAAAACCGCGGCCGGCGCCGCGGTCACCGCCTGGAACGCCGCCGGACAAGCGGTCGAAACCGTAAGCGGTCTGACTGAAAACCTGCCCGGCCTCAAAGCCCTTCAAAGCGCCGTGGATCAAGTCGGTCCGCAGCAACGCGGGAACGATCTCCGCGCGGCCGCTGAGAGTCAAGCCGCGCAACAAACGGAATTTGTTCCAACCAATCGCTAAAACCGACTCGGACATCAACACATTAACGAAGTTGATCCCCAATCAAGGGAGTGAGCCATCATGAAATCCAAGACTCTTTTATCTTGCGTGCTGATGTTTGCCAGTTTGGCAATCTTCGTCTGGGGAACCCGAGCCAATTCCGGATCCTTGTCTGCGAGATCCAACGTGGCTCTGATAGCACCAAGTTTGATGGCGCAAACCTCCGCGGTGACTGCGAAAATACAATTCCATGGTTTCTTCACAGACGCACTTGGAGCTAATGCTCTCACTTCCCCGTTCAACAAGACGAAAAACGTATTCGTCAAGGTCACCCTGCCGGGTAATACGCAGGCGGGTAAATTGACTGTTGAACTTCTCAATGGCGTCAAAGTAAGCCAAAGCCCAGTCCCTGTCACGAAAGGCAACAAAAATCCACACTATATTGAAGTCGATCTCAACCCGATCGTGAACCAGCGACAGAATCAGCTCAGAGTGGTGTGGACCGCGGTAACGCAAACGAATCCAGGTCAACCAGATAAAACCGAGGATCTCGAGAGCGCTCCAATTTCGGTCACAGTCGATACCAACCATCACCTAGCACGACAGCGCTAAGTCGTGCGGAAGTCGGTCTCGCGAGCCGAGCGAGACCTTCAACCATCCCATAATCAGCCGATTTCACGGCCCTGCTCGGCTCGCGGGACCTACTTATCGCTGTACCTGCTAGTGTGCGACTCGGATTGGCCGGGAGGAACATAGTTGACAACCTCAAGCGATCTTCAAGCGCGGATTACCGCGTTGACTCGTGATTTGATTCTGATACCCAGCACGAATGCCCGGCCGGTGGAACGCGAAAGGTGCTTCGAGTTCATCCAGAATCACCTTGATAATCTCGATGAGATTCAATTGAAACATTACGAGTCGAACGATTATGCGTCGCTCGTCGTGTTGCCCAAGTCGGTCGATAAGCCGGAGATTTTGTTGTGCGGGCATTTGGATGTGATCGAGCATCCCGACGCTAACAGTTTTCACTCTTCGATCCGCGACGGTCGGATTTACGGCCCCGGTTCCGGCGACATGAAAGGCGCGATCGCCATCATGTTGGAATTGTTCCGGACATTGCACGACGAGACTCCCGGAGCATCACTGGGGATCGCCATTACTTCCGATGAAGAACAAGGTGGTGCCAACGGTGTGAGGTTTCTGTGCGATGAAGAAAACTTACGCTGCGATGTAGCCATCATTCCCGATGGCGGTTCGCTGAACGAAGTCACCATCGAAGAAAAAGGAGTGCTGCATCTGAGAGTACGCCGGCACGGCCACGCCGCGCATGGGGCTCGGCCGTGGCTGGCGACGAATGCCGTGCAATTGCTGACCGATCGGTTGGCCGAGTTACAGAAACATTTCGCTCGGTACTGGCCCGATGCCGAGAGCGTAGCCGACGACCATTGGTTTGCGACGTGTGCCCTGACGATTCTGAGGACTCCCAACGAAACACCTAACAGGATTCCCGCCGAGGCCGAGGCAGTCTTGGATATCCGGTTTCCTCCGCCGCATCGTGTCGAGTCAATGCTCGCGGAAGTGGCCGACGTTCTTGGGCCGGAGTGCGAGTTGGAACCGTTGATGTCGGCCGAGCCCACTCATTTGGATCCCGACGAAGTTTTCTGCCAAGTGACGACGGAAGTTACCGGAAATCCCGTCAAACTGGTCAAGGTGTCGGGAGGCAGCGATGGCAGGTTCCTGCGGCAATTCGGCATTCCCGTAAACCTGTCTCGGCCGCTGGTCGGTAACCTGCACGCCGAGGACGAGTGGATCGACATCGCATCGATGGTGACGTACTACAACATTTGCGAAACATACGTCCGCCGGAAACTGGGAATGGAAGCGGATGACATGGGGTGGTTGTGAGAGAAGCGGTCAGCAGTCAGCTTTTTTCAGCCTGAAGGCCAGGGAAGCTAACCCGGATTATTCACGAAACAACGCAAATATGATGCAAAGCTAGTGGTCAAAAGGAGTTGCGACTATCTTACCCAAAACACCGCGGAAAATCGGAGTTGATCGTAACCCGAAGCGTCAGCGAGGAAACATGTTGAATTCCTCGCTTACGCTTCGGGTTACGAATAATTCGGGCTAACGCGTTCCAGTAGCCCGTGTATTGCGCGCCGACAGTGATTCCACGACCGATTTCGGATCAGATGTCGCCAGAAGCTGGAGACGCTTCTCTCGCGTTTCGAAATTGA
>CAUZVF010000814.1:0-3714 GCA_963582955.1 Planctomycetota bacterium | reverse complement strand
TCCTCGGTGTACTGACGGCGGACGCGTTTCTCTGATACATACCGTTTCTTCTTCGCCATTCTTAGGCTCCTTTCTGGAACCCAAAATAAGCAACTCACCTGTCCGTGAAACTGTCACCACCTCAGGCAACGAGCAAGGACGGCAAGCGGTTTCAAAGGCATCCAGGCGGTCCTGTGTTTGCTCTCGATGACGACAGGCGTTCGGTGCTCACCCCCACTATGTTGCGGAATGCGGACGGATCTGTGTTGCGCGAGGCAGGTAAAATGCGATTGTGGTTCAGTTCGGGAACTTTGGGCGGGGGCGGCCGTGTCCACTCCATTCAAGAAACGTCGAGTTCCGATGGCATACATTGGTCGAAGGCATCACCAGTGCAGATAGAAAGGGCATACGCTCCCACCGTTATCAGGACGGAAGACGGTTATCAAATGTGGTTTACCGTGCCGTCGCGACGGTTTCCAACTGCTCGTTCAGATAAACTTTGAAAGTGGTTGGTATCTCGGACGTCTGATAAATGATCTTTGGTGTGCAGTATGTGCTGCCGGGCGGGCAGACAAACTGCAATCGATCGGTTTGTTCATCCGACAATTCACAAAATGTTGCGAGCGCGGCTTGAGGACGAAATGGCAGCGAAGAATTACGCGAAATCAGAGCGAACCGTCCGATCCATTCTCCATCCGGATGAAATTCTTGCCATTTGTAGTGACCAGCCAGCAATTCCGGGTCGGGTCGCGGCGGACGCGGCTGCAAACTGATCAGCTTGATCCGTTCTTGGTTTGCCAACAGTGCGTGGTTGGCCGCGCGAATCCGATACCAAGTGCGATGATGATTCTCGGCGCGATGGAAATTGGAATAATCCTCGGGCACACGCGTGACTTTGATCAAATCGTGCGGGCGAGTGAAAGCGGCGACCAAGACCGGCCATCCCAGAGAACGGACCCGAAACCGAGCAACTCGATCGGGAATCCTTGAGAAATAGTTCGCGGGCTCCGACACGTTGAATTCGCCGTCGCTGCGGGTGAGTCGGTCGTAAAGCGAATTCTCGACATCGGACGTGATCACTCCGCTGTCGATCACGGTGCCGTCTCGATCGATCATCTGCCACTCAGCCTCCACGCGCGGCTTGTCCGCGACAGCATCGGCCGCGTGTTCGCTTGACGATGAAAGTGACCTGAGGCTGAATCGAAACGGGGTGGCCTGATGATCCACATGGCTAATTGCAAATTCCACCGCACCGGCATCGTCGATCAGGTAGTGTTGCAGCTTCAAACCGTCGGGTGTGACTTCGGTCTCTTCGTTATCCGCGTCAGCACGCCAGAAAGCGCGGACAATCAGCCGTTGCGAGGATTCGATTTCCAACAGGCCACCGTTGGCGTCGCGTTCGAATTTCTCGGAAAAATTTGCAATCACGACGCGGTGACGCTCGCGCTTGAATGGATGACGACGATAGTAATGGACGAGCACAGTCGGTGAAGTCGTCGGCTCGGTTGAACTTGCCGGCAGGAATTGCAATCGAACCCGACCACTTTGTTCGGGCAAAGGAATCGTGCCGTGCAGATTCTCATCGATCAGCAATCCGGCTGGAATGTTTCCGGCACGGATTTCCTCACCGGTAACGACTTCTCGCGTGTGCATCGTACGCTGGAAATAATCGACGCCGCCGACGCCGGCGGGTGCGAGCGGAGTCCACTTCGATGCCAACAAGTTACGTTTCTCGGCATCGGATAAAAGCTGCGGACCATAAACGCTTGTTCGCGCCAGTCTCTCTTTCGTCGTTTGGCTCAGCCGCAGCCAGGATTGGTCCAAATGCTTTTCAGTGCGTTCAAACTGACAGTAAACTCGCACGCCGACGTCGGCCACCGACGGGTTGACTCGGATCAGCCGCAGTTGCAATTTTCCGGCGCGACGAGGCAACTGGCGCAGCGAATACAGCATCTGCCGCATCGAAGCCGGAACGAACCGGGGGTCGTCGTAATTTGCCGCGGCAAACGGCAACCGGGACGTCGGATCCCGGTAAGCCGGAATACGACTGCGAAAATGATACTCGCCGCGGGCGATGTTTTCTCCGGCCTCGTCAACGAATCGGTATTTCAGGGCATAGTCCCATTCATTGATCGTCGTGCCGGCCGTGATGGCGTCGAGTTCCTCGGTCCTCAGATTGGCATTCGTCAGGATCTTGAGCATGCTGCAATTGGGCGGCAGTTCGAACGAGGTCCACGAAGTGCTGCCAATGGTGAATGTGATGCTCGTCCGCATATCTACGATCGTTGTGGCAGCGTTTGAATTTGGCAAAATGCGCGACACGACGGCTCGCCATCCGTCGAGACCCGAGTACCAAACGGCAAACGCCAAACCGGCCACCAGAATCCAGTGTTTGCGAATTCTCATGGCGACCACCTCACTTCGAGCCAGGTGGCGGCTGAGTTGATGAAGCGTTCAATTTGCCGACGGTCCCATCCTTCCGATTCGACGGTCTGTGTGTTTTCGCCCGTGCCGGCCAGGCTGACGACCAGCGGCAGACGGCCGGACGGTGTTTCGCCCAAGAGAAACGCACGCTGCGATTGCCGATCGACGACATGCGACCATTGGATCGCTGGCCACTGCTGCTGGAGTTTTCTGAGACAGACGATGTCGTGCGTTTGTGAATACAGTTTGATCGTGTCCCGCAATTCCGGGGTGACGGCTTCTTTGTCGGTGGGACGTTGCGACCGCGCCAGATGCTCAACCAGATCAACATGAATTGTGGGAATTCCCAATGCTTGAAACTGATCTTGTTGAAGACTGTTGTCGACGTGCTGGCCGAAGCGTGTCCGCAAATCCGGAGACAGCCACAAACTGGCAAACTCACGATTGTTGCTGTGACTCGAGGCGAACGACTGCAACGTGCTGTTTAGTTCATAGCCCGATGTTTCGGGCGAGCCATCGACGAACCGGACTCTGGTGCCCTGTGATTGCAGCATCTCGACGAGCCCCGAGGTCAGCGGCCGTAGTTTTCCGTCCTGATGGACTCCATCGGCCGTCGCCACAACAACGTCGGCGTCGACTGGCGCATCAAACGCACGAATCTGGACGGTCAGCAACGGTTGGTCCGAGAATTCTCGCAGCAGCACTTGATGGAATAGATTGAACAGATTGTCTTTATGTGCCAGTTGTACAATGTCGGCGCTGCCGTCGAGATTGGTACGGGGGTGTGCGCCGGCGAGCAACAGGAATGAACTCTTAGATCGCTGGAACAGCGACACGCCGTATTCGTACGCATTCAACTCGGCCAACGGACGGGGAACCTCGATGATCTTCGGACGCGAGACACCCAAGCGAATCACATAAGTTCCCCAGTGGCGGCGCGTTTCGGCAGATCCCGATTCGGACAAGATCAAGTAGTCCTGGCCGGTCTTGCTGTCGCCAAACAATATCAGGTCATAGTTCATGGCGGCGGCGGTTAGCACGGATAATTGCAATTGATCCCAGTCGCTGCTGGTCAGTGACTGTCGCGAGTCGGCTCGGCGGGCGACCGCCACGATTGGCCGCAGGACCTCAGCGTCGATGTAGAGCAGATCTTCAAGATCAGGCGGTGAATACTGGTTTGTTCCGCGAGCGGCAATGTGCTGTTTTCGTTCGAGCAGCCATGCACCGAGACTCCCGTGCTCGGTCTTTAGTCTTGATCGAGAAAACGCGCTCGCCCGGCTTGTCAGGTCAGACAACAACCGGCCGCGGTCG
>CAUZVF010000813.1:0-3715 GCA_963582955.1 Planctomycetota bacterium | reverse complement strand
TTGCGTGCTTTTACAACAAGCAATACGAATCTTCACCTCAACTTCGCGGAGCCTTTTCCACTTCTATCCCGACTCCCAAACATAAAATTCACTTTCGAGCCAACCACTAGCTTGGCGGAAGACGGGATGCCGACCGATCGCACGGTGCGTTACTACGAACTCAAGGCGCGCGGCGGGATCGGGTTCATGATGTGTTTCGGCTCGGCCAGCGTTCACGAAACCAGCCCGGCGCGAGACTGGAACGGAGTGGAATTGTTCGACGACCGAGTGATTCCCTACCTCGAAGCTTTCTCGGAAACGATGCACAAGTACGACGTGCCGTGCGTGGCTCAGATCACGCATCGCGGACGTCGCGGACGCAGTGTTGATACGTGGGAAAGGATGTACGCGCCATCGGCCGTGCGCGAACCGAATCACCGTGAAACGCCGCACGAAATGGACGAAGCGACGATGTCGACGTTCATCACGGCATTCGCCGACACCGCCGAGCGGCTGAACCGCGGAGGCTTCGACGGTTGCGAGGTGATGGCCAGTCATTGCCATTTGATCGATCAATTCTGGACTCCCAACGCAAACGCACGTCAGGACGAATACGGCGGACGGTTGGAAAATCGCATGCGATTTGGCATTCGAGTAATCGAGGCGGTGCGCGAACGTGTCGGCCGCGACTTCATAGTCGGCATCCGCATGACGGGCGACGACTTTACCGACGGAGGTCTCGATAACAGCCGATGCCAGGAGATCGCCGGCCGATTGAGTGAACTGGGTCTGCTCGACTACTTCAACATCATCGGTTCGTCCGCCGAGACCTACGTTGGCGAAGCGGCCGCCGTGCCCAGCATGGCGTTCCCGCTGGGACTCTATGCGTCTCTTTCCGCAAGCATTCGTGAAGTCGTCAATGTTCCCGTCATCGCCACAGGCAGAATCAACGATCCAGCCGTCGCCGAACGATTGCTGGCCGAAGGACAGGCCGATCTGTGTATCATGAATCGCGCATTGATTGCCGATCCCGATTTCCCAAACAAAGCCCAGGAAGGACGCCCGGACGACATCCGCCAGTGCATGGGATACAACGAAGGCTGCATCGATCGCATCTATACTGGTTTGGGTGTGACGTGTGTGCAAAACGCAATCATCGGACGCGAGCGGGAATGGGCGGAACTGCCGCGCGCGACGACCAGCAGAAAGATTGTTGTGGTCGGTGGCGGACCCGCCGGATTGGAAGCTGCGCGAGTTGCACGTCTGCGCGGTCACAATGTGGTTTTGTTCGAAAAGAACGAAGAACTCGGCGGACAAACGCTGATTGCCCGCAACGCTCCGACGCGGCAGGACTTTGACGGAGCGTGCCGTTACGCCGCGCTGCAATGCCAAAAACTGGGCGTCGATCTGCGGCTGGGACAAGCCGCCGACGCGGAAACGATCGTTGTCGAATCACCGGACATCGTCATCATCGCCACGGGCGCGCGGGCCTTCAAACCAGAAATCTCCGGCATCGACGACTACGGCTACAGTGCCTGGGAAGTGCTCGATGGAACCGAAGTTCCGGCAGAGCGAATTTTGGTCATCGACGAAGAGTACGGCCATCAAGGCCCGTCGGCGGCCGAGTATTTACTCGACCAAGGCAAAGAGGTCGAAGTCATTACAACCGAGGCGACGGTCGGCAGTCTGCTCGGTGCAACAACACTGCCGGTGGTTTTGCAGCGTTTGTACTCGAAGGGAGCACGCATTCACGGACACCTGCGCGTGTGCGAGATTGTCTCGGGAAGTGCAATCACCGAGAATGTCTGGAGCGGCCGCGGCGAAGAATTCGGGCCATTCGACGCGATCGTCTACGCGTACGGTGGCGAAGCGGTTTGTGGATTGGAGAAAGAATTGGAAGGACGCGTCGAACAAGTTGAACTCATCGGCGACTGCTTTGCTCCAAGATCGCTGCAGCACGCCATCCTGGAAGGACACAAGATCGCGCGGGAGATCTAACGGCAAACCAAACGAATTATACCGTCCGCGGGCAAGAATGACTCGTTTAACGGCAAGCCGCAGGCGACGGTTTCGTCGGGAAAACGTAAAGGAACGAGACAAAATGGCAAAGCCACTTCTCGACCGATTGAAAGACGGCGTTGTCCTGGGCGACGGGGGATATCTTCTAGCTCTGGAAACGCGCGGATACGTGCAGGCCGGCCCGTTCACTCCGGAAGTGACGATCGAACATCCCAACGCGTTGCGGGCATTGCACCAAGAATTCATCCACGCCAGATCGGAGGTGCTGCAGGTCCTGACGTTTTACGCGAGCGAAAACAAATTGGCACAGGTTGGTTATTCCGACCGATTGGCGGACATCAATCAAGCGGCCGTCCAGATCGCTCGCGAGGCGGCGGGCGACGACAACTTGGTCGCCGGCAACATTTGTCTGACCTGGAAATACGAAGAAGGCAACGCTGCCTCTAACGACGAAGTGCGACGGTTGTTCGACGATCAGATTCGCCTTCAGATGGAGGCCGGAGCGCTGGACTTCATCATCGGCGAGACATTTCTGCACGCGGGCGAGGCAGTTTTGGCGGTCGAGTGCATCAAGAAGACCGGTCTGCCATCGATGGTCACGCTCGCATTCGAAGGCCCTCACACGCGAGACCGCCGGACGCCGGGTGACGCGGCAAAGATGCTCGAAGATGCCGGCGCGGATGTCGTGGGCACCAACTGCTGGATGGACCCAACGCGGATGTTGCCGGTTGTCGAAGAAATCCGTAACGCTGTCGACTGTTATGTCGCGGCGCAACCGGTGGCTTACCAATGCACCGAGGACGTTCCGTTTTTCACCGGCCAGCCGGGCTTCCCCGACAAATTGGATTCGTACCAATTGACACGCTACGAGTTAGGCGAATTTGCTCGTCATGCCGTCGATCTCGGCGTGAATTACATTGGCGGTTGTTGCGGATGCCAAGGTGCACACATCCGCCAGATGGCGCGGGCAATCGGGCGGCTGCCAGAGAAAGAACGCGAATGGGACCAGAACTTCGAAACCCCCCAGTCCGCGACCGAAGCCTACAAAGCGCTGCGCGAACAAGGACCGAGTTAACGGCCCGTCAAAACATGTCTGACACGCATCATTTGGGCCCGTCGGTGAGAATGCAGGCGAAAAAGCAAATAACTTAGAAAACCAATCACATTCCGCTCCGTAGAACATTTGCAGTACGAAGAGAATCGGCTTTCGATGGCACTGTAAGGGTGCTAGGTGTTGCTCAGAACTCAACTTTCGGCCGTCCGTTGCAGAAACTGAGAACGTTGGTCTTCGCTCTCAGGCGATCCCGTGCTTATCTCTGTTTGTCGGACCGACGAGCACTACTCGGAAACACCGGAAGCAGCCCGGTTACAACAGCCCCAATACAGGTTCGCGGTCTTCAAGGACGTATTGAGGTCGGCCGTTGAAGTCGTGAAAGGTCGTGGAAGGGTCGACGCCAAGAACGTGATAGAGCGTTGAGAGTACGTTTTGCATTCGAATCGGCTGGCTGAGAATCGTCTCGCCACGAGCGTCCGTCTTGCCGATGACCTGACCAGTATTCAAGCCGCCACCAGCAACCCACAAAAAGCCGGCTTCCGGCCAGTGGCTGCGACCGTCCGGAGTCACATCACCAATGCGTGGGGTGCGACCGAATTCTCCGCCCAGCAGAACGACGACGTCGTCCAGCAGACCGCGATCCTCCAGATCCAGAATCAAAGC
>CAUZVF010000812.1:0-3725 GCA_963582955.1 Planctomycetota bacterium | reverse complement strand
GTTATATCTGGGCTTCGCGATGATCCGCTGCCTCGGGCAAGGCACGTTGACTTTGATCTCGTCGTGGATCGTCGGCGAATGGTTCGAACGTCGTCGCGGACTCGCAACGGGACTGGTCGGACTGGGCGGTACGCTGTCGGTGATGTGCGTGCCTCAAATCAACAACCTGTTAATCGTTCAGTTTGGCTGGCGTAGCACGTGGATGTTTCTGGCCGCGGCAGTTGGTGCTCTCCTCATCATTCCCGGCATCGTGATTCTACGCGACCGTCCGGAAGATATGGGACTGTTGCCCGATGGACGCGTGCCGACTGATTTGGATAAATCGGCCCCGGTTCGCGTTACCGCAGACAATTCGAGGCCGAAATTTATTCAGCCGACGCAAGTATCTTGGACGGCGTCCGAGGCCTGCCGCACGCCGACCTTCTGGAAACTGCTCGCGGTGATTTCCACCTGTTCGATGATCGGCACGGGACTGATCTTTCATCAGGTCTCGTTGCTTGGCGAACATGGCGTGACCCGCAGCAATGCGTTATGGCTGATGGCCGTTCAGGCGGTCGTCGGCACTGTTTCAAGTGTTGTCGCGGGTTATCTCACCGACCGAATTCAGGCACGCTATTTATTAGCGGCCAGTATGTTGTTCATATCGACGGCGCTTGCCCTGTGGATGTGGGTTCCCTCGCCGGTGATTGCCGTTGTGTATGCCGGCCTGTTGGGATTGCAGGGTGGAATAATTCGCACGACGGGCACCGTGGTTTGGATCAACTATTACGGCCGGCTTTATCAGGGAGCCGTCCGTGGGCTGGCGATGTCCATTATGGTGATCGCGGCCGCCTTCGGCCCGTTGCCGTTGGCGCTGGCAAAGGACCACTTCGGAAGTTATCAATTGGCACTCGGTTGCTTTCTGGTCTTCCCTTTAATCGCCGGAGTCGCCGTGCTGACCGCCGAGCCACCGGTGAAGCAAGCCGAAGAAAACAACGAGAGAATAGGAGCCTGAAGCGCAAGCGAAGGAGCATGGGGGTAGGTCAACGAACTCTTCTTGCTCCTTCGCTTGCGCTTCAGGCTTCTATTCGCGGCCTTCGCATCTTTCTGTTGAAACAAGACCCCAACAAAGTCGCCACGCTTCAGCCGCTTTGTGGTAAGTCCATCAGTTGGCGGAATCGCTCCAGCACTTGAATCTTCAAGGGGGCGAATTCTGGTTGGTCGAACTGTCCCGATTTCACCAGCTCGAACGCTGCCTCGCGGGCTTCTACCAGCACGTCGTTGTCGCGGATGAGGTCGGCCACGCGCAACGGCAGCTCACCGTGTTGCCGCGTTCCCAACACGTCGCCGGGGCCGCGCAGCTCAAAATCGGTTTCGGCAATTTTGAACCCGTCCGATGTTTCTTCCATGGCCGAGAGACGCTGCACGGCATCGACCGCGTCGCTGTCGGAAAACAGAAAACAATAGCCCTGAAACCGGCCACGGCTGATGCGGCCCCGCAATTGGTGTAGTTGCGACAAGCCGAATCGTTCCGCTTGATAGATGGCCATCAACGTGGCATTGGGCACATCGACGCCGACCTCCACCACCGTCGTTGCGACGAGAACCTGTGTTTCTCCGTCGCGAAATTTCTCCATTGCAGCCAATTTGCGATCGCGGTCCATCTGCCCGTGCACCAGATCGACTCGGAAGTCTTTCAATTCCCCCGTCGATAATCGTTGGTGCACCGTTTCGGCACTCGCGGCCAGTGTGTGGTCCGATTCGGCTTCATCGGCAACAACACGCGGGCAGACCACAAACGCCTGCCGGCCGGTTTGCAGTTGCTTGCGAAGGAATGCCCAGGCTTTGGCCCGTCCCGCCTGACCGGTGATGCGGCTGGTGACGACGCGCTGCCGACCGGGCGGCAAGTCGCGAATCGCCGTGATGTCGAGATCGCCGAATTGCGTCAGGCAGAGACTGCGAGGAATCGGCGTCGCCGTCATCACCAGGATGTGTGGGGACGTTTCTCCCCCGGAAAATCGTGCCCGCTGAGCGACGCCGAACTTGTGCTGCTCGTCGATCACCACGACACCCAGTCGCTGAAATTCCACGTCTTTCTGAATGACGGCCTGCGTGCCGATGACCAGTTGTGCCTCACCGGACTTGATGTCGGCGAGCGTTGCCTTGCGCTGAGCGGCCGTCAATTGGCCAGTCAACAGCATACGTTTCACACGACTGTGCGCGAGTGACGAGTTGATCGTTTCCCAATGCTGCACCGCCAGCACCTCGGTTGGAGCCATGAGCGCCACCTGATGACCGGCGGCAATCGCCACCAGCATCGCGTAAACGGCAACAACGGTCTTCCCCGCGCCGACGTCGGCCTGCAGTAGTCGGTGCATTGCCTGGCCGGACGCCAAATCGTCGGCAATTTCGCGGACGGCCCGGTCTTGACCGTCGGTGAACTCGAAGGGAAACAGCCGACGTATGCGGGCATCGATTTTGGCGGTCGTTTTCAGCACGGGCGCAACATCCTGCCGTTTCCAGGCGCGGCGTCGAATTGCCAGCGCCAGTTGAAACTCCAACAAATCTTCGTAGATCAACCGTCGCCGACCTGCACGGTATTCATCCATGTCGGCCGGAAGATGGACCTGCCGAAACGCCTCGGGCCGTGTGAGCAGTTGATGCTGCTCGCGAAATGCGATCGGTAGCTGCTCCGAAATGAATTCGGCGAATTGTTCGACGGCGTGACGCATCATCCGCCGCATCTGGTACATTTTCAGGCCGTCGGTGAGACCGTACCGTGTGAGGATGCCGGCATGTGCTTCGCCATCGTCCGAATCGAGCCACTGCACGCGGGGATGCGAAAATTCCCAGCGGCCGCTCTTCCGCTTCGGTTTGCCAGAGAAGAGAACGGGCTGGCCGTGCTGAAACTTTTGCAGCGGCCAGGTCTGGTTGAACCAGGAACCGCCCGCGTATTCGCCGCTGCAGTCGAGCAGAACGGCAGAAATGGATCGCCCCCCCGACAAACGACGGCCATCAACATCCACCACCGTCCCCTTCACCGTCTGCACAAGTCCCTCTTCGAGCTGCGACGGCGGGCGAACGTCGGTGAGGTCGAGGACATCGCGCGGAAGATGGCACAACAACTCATCCACCGTGCGCAGCTGCAGCCGTTCGAGCAATTCGGCGCGCTGCGGCCCCACGCCTTGCACAAATTGAACCGAATTCTGCAGTGGATCGTCGGTCATGGCCAAGTGAACGGTGTGCGAGATTATCAGCGACAGTGAAAATGCGGAGGCCGTTCCGCTACTTGAGTAGCTCTTCGAGCAAACCTACATAGTAAATTGCAACAACGATAGCTGCCAAAACTCCAAAAATGCAGCAGCCTGAAATGCCATACCAGAATTGGTAAGGGTGGTCCTTACGTTCAACCCACTCGGCCCGTGTACGGTACAACCGTCCGTCGTTCACACAATCACGGACAAACACGAAATCAATGACGACAAGAAAAGTGAAGAAAAGGTGAACGAACGGATTGACAACAGCGAGAATGACCATCGAGATGACTATCGAGTACCCGTAGTAACTGATTCTACGTGGTCCGACCATGTCTTCGATTCGCTTACACATTTCAAAGCTCCCGCTGTTGAAAAAACGTGCTATGCACGGCGAAACAAGAATCGTTTGGGGTTGGTCATTGGTCAATACCCGTGGTGCGGTGAGCTTTCCATCATCGTAACGGGGAATCATTACTTGAGAATCCCCTC
>CAUZVF010000811.1:0-3725 GCA_963582955.1 Planctomycetota bacterium | reverse complement strand
GCGCGTCAGCACGACAGTTTCCTCGATGTCATCCAGAGCCTGCGAGGTATCCTCACCCGCGCCGATGAAACCAATGCCGCGGATGATGAATTCCATGCCGGTGGCTTCGACCGTTTTGGCTCCGACATCAATGTTCGACTGCCGGACGGCGTCGATCAGCCGATCCAACGGAATGTCGTGGAAACGCAGTTTGTTGGGATCGATTTCGATCTGGTATTGCCGGACATACCCGCCGACACTGGCGACTTCGCTGACTCCGTCAACCGCCTGCAATTCGTACTTGACGACGTAATCCTGAAGAGACCTCGCTTCGGCCAGATTCATCCCGGCCGGCGGTTGCAGAGTGTAATACAACACCTGCCCCAGACCCGTCGCGTCGGGGCCGAGTGTCGGAGCGACGCCTTCCGGCAACTTTGATGTGACCGTCGTCAACTGCTCGGCAACTCGCGAGCGAGCCCAATAGAAATCGACGTCATCGGCAAACGTGACTTGCACGAAGCTGTAACCGAACAGGCTCTTGCCACGCACGCTGTCAGCTCCGGGAACAGCCAGCAACGCGACCGACAGCGGATACGTCACCTGATCCTCAACATCCTTCGGTGATCGGCCCGGCCACGGAGTGAATACGATCACCTGATTCTCGCCGACGTTGGGAATGGCGTCGATCGGCACTTCTTCCGTACAAACCCAACCCACGGCAACAACGATCGTGGTCACCAACAACACGATCATTCGCTCGCGAACGCAAAACTGAATGATGGCATGAAGCATGAGTGTATCCTTTGATGTGCCCGCGAATTAGCGCGAATCCGTCGCTGCCCTTTTTTGATTCGCGGCCATTCGCGGAATTGGCGGGCCAATCTGTCAATTCTTCTTATTCGCGTTCATTTGCGCCATTCGCGGGCAGTCCCAATTCGCCGACTTTCGTGCCGCAGGTGAGCATCTGGCTGCCGTAATACGGGTTTTGCAGCTTGCTGTCGGCTTGGAGCCAGTCGCCACCTCCGCCTTTGACCATTGGGCAGAAGAAGTGAGTGAACTTGTTTTCGGCAGCTTCGCCGCGTAACCGGGTCGCCAGCCGAATAACGCTGTGGCTGATTGTTTTGAATTGCTCGCGAGCTGACTTGAGGTCCATGTGATGCAGGTGCGCACTCTTGTCGACAATCGTCTGAAGCAGGGGCTTTGCCGATTCCGGCACGTCGGCCACTTCGAGCAACGCGGTCCCGGCCGCTTGTAGTTTCATGGCTTGAGATTCCTCGATTTTCTTGTCACCCGCCAGCGACGATTGTACCGCCATGTAGGCGGCGTAGAGTTCTTCGAGTTGTTTGCCGCCGTCTCCGGCAAGCGGCTCGATGTGGATTTCGGGAAATGAAAGTGGTTGTGGTTTTTTAGGTTTTCGAACTTTGGCACGCGAGGGGTCAATCAACGACGGTTTGCCGGCGAGTTGCATCTGTGAATCGATCAGGAAATTACCCGACGTCGCGACCGCTTCTCCTTCGTCTAAACCACGCAGGACAATCGCCACATCCTCGGTTTCATTCAGGCCGACTTCAATATCCGCCATCGGCCCCAGAGCGACAGCTCGAATCTCGAACCGGCCAGCCTCGGTTTCCACGTAGACGACGCTGTTATTTCCTGCCATCAGCACGGCGTCTCGTGGAACGACCAGCACAGTGGGTTGTAATACGGGGTTGCCTGCGTATCCGTAGCGGCTGGTCGGCACCAAATCCATGCCACAAATCGGACACGTTCCCTCTTTGTCGCGTATGATCTGCGGATGCATCGGGCTGATCCATTTGTTGGCCAGTTCCGAATCGTAGACTTCGCCCTTCGAGCCGATCGGGACACGGATCCGAGCCGTCGCATAATCACCCGGTTTCATGCGTCCGTCGATATTCAGAATCTCCACGCGCACTCCGACCGTTCGTGTCTTTGGATCGACGATCTTGTCGATGAAAGCCACACGGCCATTGACAACCTCTCCCGGTAACGACTGAAGTTCCGCCTCGACACTCTGGCCAAAGCGGATCTGTGCGGCGTCTTCCGGGAAGAGTTTCAGCATCAGCCACACCATCGACAAGTTGACGATGCGATAGACGGGATCTCCCGCTTTGACGTACTTGCCTTCCTGAACCATCTTCTCGATGACGGTGCCGCCGATTTGGGAATAGACCGTCAGCCGAGACTTGGCTTTGCCTTCGGTTTCCAGGTCCTTCATCTGAGTTATGCTCATACCGAGTTCCGTCAGCTTCTGGCGAGCGTTCTTGACCAGCAGTTCTTGACTGCGTCGAATGACCGGCAATGTGCTGGCATTCATTTCGGAAAGAGCTTTCCGACTCTGCAGATATTCAACCTGAGCCGAGTACAAACTGGGGCTGTAGAGTTCGACCAGATGATCGCCTTTCTGGACTTCAACCCCCGTGTAATCGGCGAACAACCTTTCGATGCGGCCGTCGACATAGACCGAGATGGTCTTCATGCGACTCTCGTCGAATGCAATCGAGCCGACCGTTTCGATCGTGTGGAACACGGTTCGGCGCTCGACTTTGGCCGTCTTGATGTTGGCCAGCCGGCGCGCAGCGGTGTCGACTTTGATAGCAAACTCATCCAAATCGGCGGCGCCGGCGACGGCGGGAACCAGTTCCATCCCACAAATATCGCAACGTCCCGGGCCCGGCTGGCGAATCTGCGGATGCATTGGGCACGTGTGGATTCGCATGTCAGTGTTGTCTTGCTTGGAAACAGCACTTCCGCCGCTGTCGATCCAGCCGAACTTTTGTGCGAGTCCCAAACTGATCAATACGGCAATGCCGGCGGCGAAGACGCCAATGGTGGTGATGCCGAGCCGAATGAAGTAGCGCATGTCGAATGTCCGTTCGGCCGACGGCGACTGAGTTTGCTGAATCGCCGCTGGCTCTTCGGCGACGGCCGGCGAGGTTACCACTTTTTGCGACGGAGCCGTTTTCGCTTTTTCGGCTTGGAATTCTTTCGGTTTTTCACTCATGAGACAGGTCTCTTAAATCGATAAGTAACGGCGTCTGTACGGAAAGACGAGAGTGCTTGGTCAGACACAACGAGAATTCAGCAAACGCGATGCCACGTTCAATGCGCCCGCATTCGGCTCGCACGATGGCTCTCCGAAGCCGTCGTTTGTGAGTTGTCAGCCGGCTTTCGACCAGCCCGGAAGCGTGCATTCAGACGGAATGTGCGCAATCAACGTGTGCGGATTGGCGCGCGGATTCGTCGATCTACGTCAGCCAAATGCAGAAGAGGCTTTGAGCCGACACGGCCGATGTCCGGATCGGCTGCCGTTCAAGAGCGATTCGGAGAACGGATTCAGACTGGATCGGCAACTTCACGGGCGGAGTCGCAATCGGTTGCGCTTTGAGTTCCCCGACAGCTCGGCGGGACGTTCGCAATTGGCCTGATCTGATCGGACTGGGGATTCCTGATTCGCAATAACAATGACAGCTTGAAACAACCACTGACGAAACGGGGTTGGCCCGGTCACCACAACATTTCCGTTTTAGAGACTGAGACATCCGCACCCGTTGCGAGCATCTTTCTGTCGCCTTTCGCTCCGCGAAAGTGGCGCTACTTTCGCGGAGCGAAAGGCGACTTTGGTTGCGGCTCTGCCGTCTTACGACTTGCTGGCAACAATGACACTCGGATGTTGCACAAAAACTTTCGCCAACCCGTCTCGCGTCAGCCCCGCAACATGTAACGCC
>CAUZVF010000810.1:0-3729 GCA_963582955.1 Planctomycetota bacterium | reverse complement strand
CGTCAGCTTGCCGGCGGAACGCGAACGGCAACATGCCGGCAAGCTGACGCATGCCGCTCGCCATCAGTTTTTCTAGCCGCTCGCATTTCGCTTTGAAGGACCACCAAACACGTGCGTGCAAGAACTTTCCTCTGTTTGCTTTTCGGAGCCGCCTTGTGGTCCGGGTCCGCCTGTTTGGAATCGGTTTTTGCGGCGGACACGAAGGGAAGTCAATTCTTCGAGCGACGCATTCGCCCGGTGCTCGTCCGCGAATGCTACGAGTGCCACTCAGTGACGTCGAAAGAACCCAAGGGTGAACTGCGGTTGGATAGCCGCGATGCGGCCCGCAAAGGCGGAGAATCCGGACCGGCGGTCGTTCCGGGGAAAGTCGGTGAGAGTCTTCTGATCGACGCGATTCAGCATAAATCGTTCGAAATGCCGCCGAAGAAGAAACTGCCCGACAACGTCATCGCCGATTTTGTGAAGTGGATTGAGATGGGAGCTCCCGATCCGCGCGATCATCCGCCGAATCCGAAAGCCGCGGCCGCGATGGCGTGGCAACAGACGTACGAGCAACGACGCCAATGGTGGAGTCTGCAGCCGCTCGTAAATCCGCCAGTTCCGTCGGCCGACAAGAAGCAGTGGTCGAATCAACCCATCGATCGGTTCGTTCTTTCAAAGCTACACGAAAATGAACTCGAACCGGCAGATCCCGCGGACAGGCAAACTTTGATTCGGCGGCTCAGCGTTGTGCTGCTCGGTCTGCCGCCGAAACCGGATGACGTTGGCGCATTTGTCAATGACCATTCACCGACCGCGTACGAACGCGTCGTCGATCGGCTGTTGGCCTCGCCACATTTTGGCGAGCGGTGGGCTCGGCATTGGATGGACGTCGTTCGCTACACCGACACTTACGGTTATGAATGGGATATCCCTGCCAAAGGAGCTTGGCGGTACCGTGACTATTTGACGCGTGCGTTGAATCAAGACGTTTCGTTCGACCAACTAGTGCGCGAGCAAATCGCCGGTGACTTGCTGCGGAATCCGCGCATCAACCAAGACGAACTGATCAACGAATCGTTGATTGGCACGATGTTCTTCCAAATGGGAGAAAAGCGGCATGGAGACAGCTCGGAATTCAACGGCATTCACCAAGAGATGCTCGACAACAAGATCGACGCGTTTTCCAAAGCATTTCAAGCAATGACGATTTCTTGCGCGAGATGCCACGACCACAAGTTGGATGCCGTAGCGCAACGCGAGTACTACGCGCTCGCCGGTGTTCTCATGAGTTCCCGTTGGGTGACCAACACCGCCGATCTGCCGCAGCGGAACGCCGACGTGATTCGCGAACTGAAAGGAATCAAAGCCAAATTGCGAACTCAAATTGCGGCAGTTTGGCGAGCGGACATCACAGAATTCTCCGACAAATTAGTGGCTGCTTCCAGTGATTCGCCGCGTGCTGGTGAATGGAGCCGACTGATTGAAAGTCGTCGGAAAAATCCGCCGCCGATCGAGGATCCGCTGTCGATCTGGATGAAGCTGATCACTGCGAAGGACAATATCACGGAAAGCTGGAAAACGATCGCGGCGAATTATTCCAGCGAATCGAAGAAGCGAGTCACGGCCAACGCGAACCATTTCAAGGTCGCCGTCGATTTTCGCGACGGAATCCCGGACGGCTGGTCGGTCGACGGAGTTGCCTTGCAAGACGTCGTCGCATGCGGGGACTTCAACGTCAACCTTGATGGTGAAGCGGTGATTGGCCGATTGCAACTTGGCGGTCTGATGACAAGTTCTCTCTCGCCACGATTGAACGGTGTCGTCCGAACACCGTACTTGAACACGTTTAAGAACGGCCACATTAGCTTCGAAGTCAGTGGCGGAGATTTCTCGGCTTATCGTACGGTCATCGACAACGCTTTTTTGACGGAAAAGCAAGTTTACTTGAAACATGATGATCCGCGATGGATTTTGATGTCGACTCGTCCGTCGATGAAAGAGCGTCACATTTTCATCGAATTCTCGACCAAGACCAGCAACCCGAACTTTCCACCGCGTGTGGGTCTCGGCGGAGCGTGTTCCGAGCAACAAGCAGCCGATCCGCGAAGTTGGTTCTGCCTGTCACGAGTTGTGTTGCACGAGGCGGGACAGACACCGGTTAATGAACTGCGTCGTTTCTTAACTCTTCTGGAAGGCAAGCCACCAACGACACTGGAACAAGCGGCGCAGCGCTACGCAGCGTGGTTCCAGAAAGCGGTTCAATCGTGGTCCGACGGCAAAGCCGACGATGACGACGTGCGGCTGATCAATTCGCTGCTCGACAACAAGTTATTGACGAATAATAAGTTGTTGGCCAACCATCGACTTGCGCACAAGCTCGCGGAGATTGGAAATCTGCTAGACCGCTATCGAAAAGTCGAACAGCAAATCCGCATCCCTTGGACGGTCAACGGAATGGCCGACGTCGACACCGGTTACGATTACCGGTTGAATGTCCGCGGCGATTACGACCAACTCGGCGACGAAATACCACGTGGATACGTCCAAGTGCTAAGCCAAGGCAGCCATCACGCTGGGCGTGATCGAGTTCGCCACGAGGCTTCTGCCAATGAAAATGCAGGCAGCGGACGACTCGATCTTGCCGAGTTGGTTGCCAGTCCAAACAATCCATTGACAGCTCGCGTTTTTGTGAACCGCGTTTGGCAGTGGCTGTTCGGAGCTGGTCTTGTCACGACACCCAACGATTTTGGGCACCTGGGCGAGCCGCCTTCTCATCCCGAACTTCTCGATTACCTCGCGCACAGATTTATTCAAGAGGGCTGGTCGATCAAGAAGCTGGTGCGTTCGATCGTGTTGACCGAAACATGGCGGCAAGACGGTCGCACTTCCGAAAAGGCTCGGACTGTCGATCCGAAGAATCGGCTGCTGCACCATTATTCGCTGAGGCGTCTCGAGGCCGAAGCAATCCGCGATGCCATGCTGGCCAATTCGGGACGTTTGGATGAGCGGCTTTACGGCCGACCGATCAATCCGCCCCGATCCAAGGAAGACCCCCAAAAGCGGCTCTTCTCGGGGCCCGTCGACGGCAACGGCCGGCGGTCGATTTACACGAAGATCACGATCATGGAGCCTCCGCGACTGCTGGCGACATTCAACCAACCCGAACCGAAAATCCCTACCGGCAAGCGCGATGTCACCACCACGCCCGCCCAGTCGCTGACACTGTTGAACGACCCGTTTGTCAGCGGACAGGCTCAGTTTTGGGCTCAACAGTTGGTTACAATGAAGCATGCCACTTTGAGCGATCGGCTGGCTGTTCTGTTTCGAACGGCCTTCGCCAGGAATCCGACGAACGAAGAAATCAATCGATGGTCGACGGCCGTGGGCGATCTGGCGGCATTGCACGGTGTTAATCAAGATGACCAGTTGCAGAGTCTCAAAATTTGGAATGACGTTGCGCACGCCATTTTTAATACGAAAGAGTTCATCTATATCCGTTAGTTATTACGACAGCTAAGTATGTCCCGCGAGCCGAGCGGGACGCGAAATGTGCTGATGATGGGGTGTTCGAAGGTCTCGCTCGGCTCGCGAGACCTACTTTCGCACGACTTATCGCTGTCGTATTGTGTGGGCTCGGATCAAATATGAAGAATCAACAGCGATCTGATTGCGGTTGCCCTGGTTCGTTGCCGGTACCGACGACGCGCCGAGAGTTCTTGAAAACCACTTCCAATGGTTTCGGATTGT
>CAUZVF010000809.1:0-3733 GCA_963582955.1 Planctomycetota bacterium | reverse complement strand
GATTGATCTGAAACCTCAAGCGCCTGTCGAAATCCGAGGTGAGTTCCTGCCGATATCGACTTCGATTCCTGGAATTCAAATTTCGGAGATGATGCCCCGCATGGCGGCAGCCGCCGACAGCTTTACCTTCATCCGTTCGCTGGTTGGTTCGGCCGGCGCCCACAATGCGTTTCAGTGCCAATCGGGTTTTCGGGATGCCAATTTGAAGTCGATGGGCGGCCGGCCGGCAATGGGTTCGGTCATTACCCGGCTACAAGGCAAACCGTCGGATGCCGCACCATCGTACGTTGATTTGATGCAAGGCCGCCCGTTGGTCCGCAACAGCGCGCGAGCTGGATTTCTGGGCCCGTCGTATCAGCCGTTCCGTCCGGATATTTCGAAGATGTTCGAACGCGAACTTGAACCGGGAATGAAAGGCGAACTCGCAAGGCTCGGTAAAGATCATTCCGTCAGTCTGACGCTGAATGCCGATTTGACGATGCGGCGACTGAGCGATCGCAATCAACTGTTGTCCGGACTCGATCGCATTCGCCGAGAAGTCGATGCCAGCGGCATGATGGATGCCATGGATCGTTTCGGCCAACAGGCCGTCAGCATCTTGACCTCAGGACGTTTGGCCGAGGCAATGGACTTGAGCAAGGAAGATCCCGAAGTTTACAAGCGATACACTCCGGCATTTGATCCTGACGCTTACCGATTTACAACGGGCGAGGGACCCAAAGCGATTCTGAAGTTCCTGTTGGCGCGGCGATTGGTCGAAGCCGGAGCACGCGTTGTCAGCATCTCGATCAGCGACTTCGACACGCACTCGAAGAACTTTCCCCGCATGCGGACAGCGTTGCCGATTGTTGATCACGGCATGAGTGTCCTTGTTGATGACCTTGCCGAGCGTGGAATGCTCGACGATGTCTCTATCGTTGCTTGGGGTGAATTCGGACGGACTCCGCGAGTCGATCCCAAAACCGGTGGCCGGCATCACTGGCCACGAGTTGGCCCTGCAATTCTTGCCGGTGGTGGAATGCGAACCGGCCAAGTCATTGGCGCCACTGACCGTGAAGCAGGCACGGCCGTTGCACGTCCCGTGCATTACAAGGACATCTTCGCCAGTCTGTACCAGAATCTCGGCATCGATGCCCGGCAAACAACTCTGGTTGATCCACAAGGCCGCCCACAGTATCTACTCGACGACGGCGAGCCGCTCCGCGAATTGGTTTAGAAAAGACGTTGCCGGATTAACGTCATTTCCCACCGGCCCGGATTACCGCCTCGCGCCGCAACACTTGGCACAAGATCCACAATTGCCATGTTGCTGAGAAACCGTCCGCATTCGGATGAGTTGCCATCGGTCGCGATTGACGATTGCTGAGTCGTTGGAAACAAAAACGGGCACACTTCGTTAATAGAAGCGTGCCCGTTTCGCATTTAAGATACTGCGCGGGAATAAGTGTCGGCTTTCGCTCCGCGAAAGCACGTCTTTACGCGAACAATGTGTTGACGGCACTGGCCTTCACCAGTTCACGTGGCTGGTTCAGATGGTTGTAGACGATGGTTTCGGGATCGATCCCGAAGCTATGATAAATCGTCGCCAGCAGTTGTCCCGGATGGACGGGGTCTTCCAATGGAGCCGATGCGGTTTTGTCCGACTTGCCGTGGATGTTGCCGCGTTTGATGCCGGCTCCCGCGACGACGGCCGTGTAACAGTACGGCCAGTGATCTCGGCCGTCGGGAGTGTTGGCGTTGCCAGACGTGCTGACACCCTTTTGCGGGCTGCGGCCGAATTCACCAACAACCACGACCAGCGTTTCGTCCAACATACCCCGCTCGTCGAGATCCGTGATCAGACCGGAAACACCCGCGTCGAGCATCGGGGCCGATTGCGTGCTCATTCGCTTGGTCAGACCGACGTGGTGGTCCCACGAGTGGTTATCGCTGTTGGCCACCTTGGGCCACACAATCTCGACAACTCGCGTTCCCGCTTCGACCAAACGACGGGCCAACAGGCAACTCTGTCCGAACGTGTTGCGACCGTACATCTCGCGAATGCCATGCGGTTCGGCTTGCAGGTTGAAAGCTTCGCGAGCGCGGCCCGAAACGATCAGGTTCAATGCCCGTTCATAATTCCCATTCAAATTGAACGACTTGACGGCCTTGTCAATTTCAGGCATGCCCTTGTTGATCGTGTCACGCAGCTTGGCACGCCGTTTCAGCCGAGCGGCGAAGACCTCCGGACGCAGCTTCAAGTCATCGACCTTGAGACGATCCATCTTATTCATGTCGAGATCGTCGCCGGCGGGGTACAAATAATACGGATCATAGGCCTTGCCGAGGAACCCGGCCGTTCCACCTTTGCCGACGACATTACTTTCTTGCAAAGGCCGCGGCATCATCACGAACGGCAGCATGGGGACGTCGGTCGGCTTGAGCCGAATGATGTTCGATCCGTAGTTCGGGAAATCCTTGGGGCTAGGCGGTTCCAACTGGCCCGACGGGCTGACTTTGTCCGTCGTATAGCCCGTCATCATTTGATAGATGGCGGCCGTGTGGTTGAACAATCCGTTCGGCGTGTAGCTCATCGAACGGATCATCGTGAACTTGTCGTTGATCTGAGCCAGCTTGGGCAGATTTGTCGTGTAGATCACGCCGGGCAGTTTTGTAGAAATGTTGCTGAACGGACTCTGCACTTTCTCAGGAACGTTCTCTTTGGGATCCCAAATATCCAGATGGCTCGGACCGCCCTGCAAGTAGCACATGATGATGCTCTTAGCTTTGCCCCATCCGCCGGCCGCCGTGATCTCGTTGTTGGCCGAGGCTGCCTGAAGGTCGAACATCGAAGCCAGCGAAATTCCGAGCATGCCCGAACCACCAACTCGCAAAATATCACGTCGCGAGACACCAAGGTTGCTATCGCAGAGGTCCTTGCCGAGTTGTCCTTGAATGTTGAGCATCGTCTTTCTCCAGGGGTATTAAGGAGTTTGCTTTCTTGAAGCTTAGTAGTTTAACCGTAGACCGGGCACCGCCGTTAGGTGGTCGGGCCACGCGTGTCGACAACGCGTTCGCTGACCAACCTTCGGTCGGTGCCCGCTCGCGGTTAAACGAGCAGTTCTACCTGTTAAACAAAAATGCCGGGTTATTGATCAAAGCCCAGGCCAAATCCTGAGCCGTTGTTAATCGTTTATTTTCCACTTGTTTCGTGCTGAATTCAACGTCCGCACGCAGCCGTACCAAAATGGAATCTTCCGGAACGGGCTTGGTCACGTATTCTATCGTTTTTTTCCGCTTTGTCACACCAGGATCTTCCGGCAACGGAGTTTTTGCCACGGCAACGACCGCTTGCTTATCGACCAGCGGTCGGTGTGATTTTTGGAAATAGGCCGTCAGAGCCTGCTTTTGCTTGTCGTTGCGTTGATTCTCGGCAATCGTGACAATCGACTTCAACTGTTCAGGCAGACTCAGGCCAATCGGAGCTTTGTCGGTCGTGACAGAGATGCGGAAGCGGCCGAGACGGTGTTTCGGGGCGTTATGGTTTTGGTGAATGATGATTCGCAGAACGGTTCCGCCATCGAAGTTGATCGGCTTTTTGCACTCGAACGTCGCCCAATGCACGACGCCGCCGGCGTTCGCGATCGCCCAACCGCGTTGATCTCCGGGATTGCCGTCAATCGCCTGGGCGGCGCTAAAAGTGGCTTGATCAAAATCGGACTTTGCGTTCTTAAACGCGACTGTCGCGTTTTTC
>CAUZVF010000808.1:0-3741 GCA_963582955.1 Planctomycetota bacterium | reverse complement strand
TGCGAGCCTGATTTCTTTGACGCTCTATGTTGGTTGTCGGACGTAACCGAATGCCGCGCGTAGACCCATTTTCCGAACAGTATGAACCGGCACTTCAGCCGTTCTTCCAACACCGAGCGTTTTACAGCAGCCCATTGTTTGAAGAGATCGTATTGCGGATGCATTCCCTCCGTGATGAGATGGCCTCGGCACTGAAGGGCCATCTGCCCGTCGCTGGTGAAATGAATGCCAACGTTCGTGCCGTCAATTTTCTCTTCGACAATCAGCGAATCGTCGGCAATGATGCGATTGGATTCATCCTCACCAAGATGCGTGTCGTCGTCCGTTCCCGTCGATCCGAAGAGATGAGGGGTTCGCGGGTATTTGACGAATTCGTCGTGTGAACTACCCATCGGAAGTCACCTCCATTCCGAAGTCCTCAAAGCCTCCCATCGAGCGCATCCGTCATTGCGTCCTTGATTGCGGTGAAGCGACTCGGGCTTGGCGAGAGCCTGTGCTTTTCCTGAAAATAAGATGACGTATGTGACCATTTGCGAGATACAGTTTACTTGCATCACGACACTGATTCTGCCCCAACGGTTCATTTCAGGACGCTGCATTCGAGGTAACCGGATGACAACGCGGGCATTGTAAGCTAGCGAAGACCTAGTCTGCCGGTTTATCCTGGATTCCCAGCTTTCCGTATTCACAAAACTCTTCCATCGAGTAATTCCATGCCAAAGCAACGGAAGCGTGCGTATACGATTGCCCTACTTGCGGTATTTTGTCTTTCGTCATCCGCAGCGCCGGATGATTCTTCCAGCCGGCCGGCCGAGGGGCTTCGGTCGAATCGTCCCAACGTGTTTGCTCTGACTGGCGCAAGAATTGTCGTGACAGTCGGCAATGAGATCGATTCCGGAACGGTCGTTATCCGTAACGGCAAGTTCGTTGCCGTGGGAGAACAAGTCAACGTACCGGCCGATGCGCGAGTCATCGATGCGAAAGGAAAGACGATCTATCCGGGCTTGATCGATGGTTTCACCGAGCAGGATATTTCCGCCGACTCATTGAATGCCGGGACTCCGTATTGGAATTCCATGGTGAGTCCGCAATTGAATGTCGCGGCGCAATACAAGGTCGATTCTTCGTTGAATGCCAAGTTCCGCAAGGACGGCGTCACCGCGCGGTTGGTGGCTCCGAAGGGCGGCATCATCAAGGGATTCGGTTCGGTCATGCTGACCGGCGACGGCGCGGCTGAAAAAGCGTTTGTCAAAAAAGACGTCACGCAACACGCACGATTGACTGTTGCACGCGGCAGAAACCGAAAACAGTATCCCAATTCGCCGATGGGCGCCGTCGCGTTAGCACGTCAGGCGTTCTACGACGCCGGCTGGTATCGTCAAGCATGGCAGGCCGCGAACGGCGACGCCGCTCTGCCACGCCCCGAACAGAACGACGCGCTCGAGGCGTTGGATACTATCACAGATCGGGGAACACCCGTTGTCGTCGACACGTCGAACGAACTCTTCGTCCTGCGCGCCGATCGCTTCGCGCGTGAGTTTGGATTGAACTTGATCGTGCGCGGCAGCGGCAACGAATACCGCCGGCTGGAAGCCATCCGCCAGACAAACCGTGCCATGATCATCCCGGTGGCGTTTCCGAAACCTCCCAACGTGGCTACCGCCGAGGCTGCCATCGACGTGCGTTTGGAATCACTGATGCACTGGGACCACGCTCCCGAGAATCCCGCGCGCTTGGCCGACGCGGGAATTACATTCGCATTGTGTTCGCACGGATTGAAAGACGACGGATTCCTGGATGCGGTTCGCAAGGCCGTCGCGCGAGGTCTCGAACCGACGACTGCTTTGGCGGCATTGACGACCGTTCCGGCGGAACTCTTTGGCGTTTCCGATCAGATCGGTTCGATCAAACCCGGACAGATTGCGAACATCGTCGTGACCGATGGTCCGTTATTTGATTCCAAGACAAAGCTGCTGGAAACGTGGGTTGCCGGGACTCGCTTCGAATTGAAGGAACCACCGAGAAGGTCAGCCGAAGGAATTTGGGAACTGCAACTTGGTGAATCACCGGGCGGTCCGACAAAGGCAACGATCGAGATTCGTGGCGCTGACAAACTGAGCGCGAAAATCACCGTCGGTGAAAAGACCGTCAAAATGTCTCGCGTTGCACTGGCCGGAGCACGATTGAGTGCCACGTTCTACAGCAACGAATTCGGATTCGATGGTGTGGCTCAGTTGACATTGGTGTTGGATCAAAAGGAATCGAAAACCGCACTTGGCTCGATCGTCTGGCCCGACGGAACTCGGTCAACCATTTCAGGACGAAAGACAGGGTCGGTCAAACCGGACGATAGCGACAACACATCGGCGAAAAAAGAGAAAACAGAAGCGAAGGAAGAAAACAAAGGCGAACCAAAGCAAACCGGCCCGTCGTCATTTCCCGTCAATTTTCCGCTGGGTGCCTTCGGCCGCGGTGCCATTCCCGATCAACCGAAACTCGTAGCCTTCAAGAACGCGACGGTTTGGACCTGTGGTCCCGCGGGCATCGTAAAGAAAGCGACCGTTCTCGTGCGCGACGGGAAGATTCTTAAAGTTGGCCGTAAGGTAAAAATCTCCAAGTCGGCTCTCGTCGTTGATGCCAAAGGAATGCATCTGACTCCGGGAATCGTCGACTGCCATTCGCACATGGCGACTGACGGCGGAATTAACGAGAGTGCTCAGGCCATCACTGCGGAAGTACGCATCGGCGACTTCATCGATTGCGACGACATCAACATCTATCGCCAGTTGGCCGGCGGAGTCACCAGTTCGAACATCCTGCACGGCTCGGCCAATCCGATCGGCGGACAGAACCAGGTGA
Organism: Planctomycetota bacterium; assembly: GCA_963582955.1. GTDB lineage: Bacteria > Planctomycetota > Planctomycetia > Planctomycetales > Planctomycetaceae > CAUZVF01. The sequence continues at coordinate 882 of CAUZVF010000808.1, read as the reverse complement.
TCAAACTGCGATGGGGGATGCTTGACGAAGAAATGAAGTTCGCCGAAGCACCGGCCGGAATCAAGTTCGCGCTTGGCGAAAACGTCAAACAGAGTAACTGGGGCGACGAGTACACGACGCGATATCCTCAGACAAGAATGGGTGTCGAGCAAATCTTCCGCGACGAGTTCCAAGCCGCGCGCGAGTACGCCGCGCGATGGAACGATTGGAAACAACATCGCCGCGGACTTCCGCCACGCCGCGATCTGCAACTCGACGCGATGGCCGAAATCGTCCAGCACAAACGCTGGATTCACTGTCACAGTTATCGTCAGGACGAGATCCTCGCGCTGATCCGCGTGCTCGACGATTTCGACATTACGATTGGCACGTTTCAGCACATCCTGGAAGGCTACAAAGTCGCCGACGCCATGCGCAAGCACGGTGCAATGGGGTCCGCATTTTCCGATTGGTGGGCGTACAAAATCGAAGTGTACGATGCGATCCCCTACGCCGGTGCGTTGATGCACAACGCCGGAGTTGTCGTCTCGTTCAATTCCGACGACCGCGAACTGGCCCGACACCTGAACCACGAAGCCGCCAAGGCCGTGAAGTATGGCGGAGTGTCACCGGCGGAAGCTCTGAAGTTCGTCACATTGAACCCGGCAAAGCAATTACGAATTGATGAATTCGTCGGCTCGATCGAAGCCGGCAAACACGCGGATCTGGTGTTGTGGAGCGGTCGAGGTCCGCTGTCGACAATGTCTCGCTGCGAACAAACCTGGATCGATGGCCGAAAATACTTCGACCGTGCAAATGATCAGGAAACTCGTAAACAAGTTGCCCGCATGCGGAATACGCTCATCCAAAAGATCCTCGCGTCCGGCGAGAAAATGCGCCCGC
>CAUZVF010000807.1:0-3748 GCA_963582955.1 Planctomycetota bacterium | reverse complement strand
AAAACGTGCGTCGTTTCCGTTGACTCTGATTCTCCATCGTGTCCTCCTGATAGGATTGTTAAACAATCCAAAGGAGTCCGCCAGTATTGGGCTACCACAATACTTTTCCGAAGAAACTCCGTTTTCTTCGCTCATCGCTGTCCGAGCATCGACAAACACTAAGCAGACGGATTACAGAGGAAATACAATATTCTGATAATCCCAAGGCTATTCGCACCTTACTGCAAACAATCGTAGACATCGGCGATGCTGCCCTCATGAAAAAGTGGAACGGGATGCTCTCCGATGTGCAGACACGATCCGTGAAATCGCGGATTAACAGAGAGAACGCCGGTCTGAAAGAACACGGTTCATCCAAGTCGCGCAACGTGAGGAAGACGAAGAAGGGGGACAGTCCCGCTTCCGATCCTGCTACCGGCAAGCCGGGGAGTTCAGCCGTCGAGAACGTTGCATATATTGCACAGCAAGTTGCGAGACGGATCGAGGACTTGAAAGATAAGTACCCGAATCTGGGCGCGTTTTCCGCAGCAAAGCATTTGAGGAAGACGCCAACACATGCAGGATTCGCGCCGGGAACACCCAGCAATCCTGAGTTGTTCTCAATCTCTTATCACAACGGTGTTTTGGGCAGGAAGGCCAGCCCCAAAGACGGCAAGAAAAGAGCGACAGAGTTTATCTATGACCGCAAGATCGGTGTCCATCTCTACGTTCATTTCTTCAAAGGAGACAGGCGCGGCAATGACTTGCGAGTGCCAAATAAAATTGGCAATCTGAGCGTGCATCTCTCCGTCAAAGGCCCGGCGGCGGACGCAATTCGCACCGACATCGAACCGATTCTGGACGCGTTACGAAGCAGATTTGGACCGAACGGACTGAAAGGCAGTAACAATCCAGATGCGCAACCAATGGTTGTTTATTCTGAGCGCCGAAAGCGCCGATCGGCGGCGAAAGTCCGATTAACCGTTCAGAACAATCACGCTTTGCGTGCGCCTGACGCCAAATCGGAATTGGCTGACGATCTCATTGAGAAATTCTCGATCGCCAAATACTTCTGGTAACAGTTAGAAGTCGCGCGGAAGCTGGTCGCGTTAGGCGACGCGAAGATCATCCCAAAGATGGAGAAATATCTCGACACAAAGGACAGAAGAAGAAGATGTAATGCAGGACTGGTCCTCGCTGGCCTCGGTGATCAACGGGGACTTGCCGTCATCATTAACGAACTCCAAGACAAGAAGCCACGTCCGACAGACCTTACACGGTCGGATGGCAAGCCGTATCCAGAAGGACAGATTAAGGCAGATCGATATTACGCGGCGTCACTCCTAGGGCAGCTTGGGAATAAAAAAGCCGTCCCAGCCCTCATTCAGGCGACCAAGGACGAAACGATTAATTACAGAGCGGCAATTTCGCTTGGAGAGATCGGCGACAAGAGTGCGATCCCTGCCTTGCGCGAGATGGCCAAGCACTTTCCAGCGGAAAAGCTCTGGGCTGGATATGGGCTGGCAGCGCTGGGTGAGCAGGAAGGCTTCGATATTCTGACAAACGTAATCCTCTCGGATTCTCATTGGACAGAGCGGCGACATGCGGTGGAAGCACTGGGAAAGATCGGCCGTCCAAGATCTGTACCAACACTCGTTAAGGCTCTCAAGGACAAGCACGTGAATGTCAGGGTCAGTGCGGCCCGTGCACTCGGTGCGATCCGGGATCCCGCAGCGCTTCCCGCGCTTACCAAGGCGCTGAGCGATACCGATGCTACGAAGGTCAACCAGCCAACGACAGTCGAAAGAGAAGCCCGGAAAGCGATCGAGGCCATCAAGGCACGTGAGAGGCGAGAGAAGGAGGACAGTCCGGATAGTCCCGCTTCTGCCGCTCAACAGCGCGAACGTTCGCTTGATCGTCTTGTATCGCTGTCGGACATTGCCGGCTAAGGATCGATCGAGAAATAAGTGTCGTGATTGTAGGACGGATTGCTAATACCAGTACTCTGTCAGCCGTGAACTGATGCGTGTCGCGAAAGTCACGCGACTTCTGGCCCGAACTCTTGCGAGTCCGGCAACAAGGTCTCTGGAACGGCCGCTAGAGATACCGCGTCCGCTTTTGCATGTCGATGTTGGTGCTCTGGTATCGAGTGCTCAGTTTTCCGGGACTAAACAGCGTCGCACGCATGTGTTCCGCGTCGTCTTGTCCAATGGCGTTGGTGAACAACGGCAGCAAATACGCGACACCCAGTTTTGACGGTTGGAAACGGTGCTCGTCAAACAGCGACGCGTGGACCTCGCGAGGATGAATCCTCTGCCATTGGTCACGCAGTTTGTTGGCGGGCAACGCATCGACGTAAAAACCCTTTTCGGAAGACCATTGCAGGATTGTGACCGAATTATTGTGTCCTTGAATTAACAGGTCGACGGCTTTGCCGCCCAATTGCGCCGCCTGGAAACGATCGAATTGAATGGGACGTCCGCCTCGTTGCGTGTGACCGACTTTTCTGGTGAACACCGCGCGTGATGCCGATTCGTGCCGGCCATCGCGTTCAAAGAATTCATCGCCTAACGATTCGGCGAGCGAGTGTCGCAAGTGCTCCGCGGCACCACTAAAGACAATGTTGCCTGCGGGATCGTGGCTGGCTGTCTTGTCTCCCAAGACGCTGCCTTCCTCGTCAGTGACTCCTTCGCCGACGACGACGACAACGTGCTTTTGAAGCTCGTACAGTTCCCGCACGCGTTGCTCGAACTTGGCGTATTGCAGCGGTATCTCGGGAATCAAGATGATATCCGGTTGTCCGTAAGCCGATCCCAGTGCAATGTATCCCGATTGACGGCCCATGACTTCGATAATGGCGATCCGCCGATGGCTCTCGGCCGTTGTGCGGATGCGTTCGATACCCGACGCGGCGACGGATACCGCCGTCGAGTAGCCCGGCGTCGCGTAGTTGATAATTTCATCAAGGACAACCTTCTCACGGCCCGGCAGACGCCGATACTTGGGTTCGTCCGAGTCCGATTGTTCTTCACGAGCCCACTGGTTGGGTTCGTCCAGATAATTCAGCCCCAGGTCGTTGTCGATCGTCTTCGGAGCCAACACGCACGGAAAGACGTCGGTCAAGGGCTGCATTCCATTCAACGTGCCGTCGCCGCCGATGCAGACCAATCCATCAATGTTGAGTTGGCGAAATCGGCCGGCAACAACTTTCAACACTTCCGTGTGCTCGGGATCGATATAAGTCCGCGACGCGCCCAGAATTGTCCCGCCCTGGCACGGATCGAGTTCCGGGATCGTCGAGAATAATGGGTTCAAATGGACGTGAGGCATCCGTGGATCAAGGACACCGTCAAATCCTTTCATGATTCCCAAAACTTCGATGCCATGCGCGTTGGCCCGCGTCACGGCTCCGTGGATTGTGGCGTTCAGTGCCGGCGTGTCGCCGCCCGCCGTCAGAATTCCAATTCGTTTCATAACCTGTTCCCGATCGAGCCGAGTCATCTTGAGTCGATTTGAAAAACAACTTATACATTTCCAGTGCTGTTGGGATAGGGGAACACTGAAATTGTTTCCGACGGTAACCCGAAGCGTAAGCGAGGAACGACATTAGGTCCCTCGCTAACCCGGATTATTCACGAAACAACGCAAATTTGATGCAAAGCTTGTGACTAAAAGGAGTTGCGACTATCTTACCCAAAGCACCGCGCAAAATCGGAGTTGATCGTAACCCGAAGCGTCAGCGAGGAAACATGTTGAATTCCTCGCTTAC
>CAUZVF010000806.1:0-3749 GCA_963582955.1 Planctomycetota bacterium | reverse complement strand
CAACAAGGCACTGCCGTTGATCCGCGAGGAACTGGCCGATTGGTCGCGCGACTTGGCGACGTCTGACGACTTTCACAAATCGGTAAAGAAAACGCTCGGAGACCCAAAATTCGCGGCCTTTATTGCTCTTGAGATCCTTGAGGATGAAGACAATCGCGGACCCGTTGCCCAACGGCTCGACGGATTCTTCGAGACCTTGGAAGAATTCACGGAAGACACGGCCGACGGGCTGGTCTTTCGCCAGGAAGCCCGCGAGGAAATCAAAGAGCCGCTGGCCGAGTTCCGACGAATGACGCAGTCACTGGAAGTCATGAAAGGCCCGCTCGACGAACTTGCCAAACTGCTGGTCGAAGACGACGAGCTGAATCGCGGCTGGCGGGAAATCTTGAAGTCGGACTTGGTCCGCCTAAGACTGTCGGCCGAACTCGGACCGGTCGGTTCCGATGTCGAAACCGCCGTCAAGGGATTGCTGGGCGAGTTTCTGACGGAAACCGAAGACGAGCAATTGAAACTGGCGCACGAAGAGCCTGAAGAAGTACGTGAATTCGTCCAGAATGGATTTCGCGAGTACCGCACACTGCGCCGCCGGGGGCGATTCTTCGACAGCTTTTCGCGTCGGATCGACGACAAAGAGATCGCCACAGCCCTGCAAAGCACTGGCGGGCGGCTGTACGTGATCCGTGACGTCGAACGACGGATTGACAAACTCGTGACGGATGGTTTGCAGATGTGGATCGACGAGCACTTCGAAAAGACCAAAGGCGGATTGGTGCTCGCTCAGGAATCTGAAGAAGCGATCAACGATTTTCTGGCTGATTTTGAAGCCGTGACCAAGGAACTTGAGAATGACGATTTCCAACGTGTGTCTGGTGATCGCGATGATGACGGCAAGCGCCGACGCGAAGACGACGAACGCGACGAGTAATCATTCGGTCGATGTGATCCTGTCGAAAGCATGGGCGGGTGCTGATGTCGAGCCCGCCGTGCGGTCCTCGGACGACGAGTTTCTGCGCCGCGTGACACTGGATCTGATCGGTCGCATCCCAACCATCAAGGAACTGGCGACGTTTCGTAACAGCCCGGATCGCTCGGCGAAAATTGACAAGCTGCTCGATGCAACGGAATTCGACCGTTTTCAAGCCGAATTGTGGACGTCGGTACTTGTCGGCTATGGCGACCAGTTCGAGGCGAACCGTGAAGTGCTGCGCCGCTGGCTGGAAGAACGCTTTCGCCGTCGCACGGCCTACAACCGCATCGCACGCACGTTGATTACGGCCGAAGGCGAATCTGCGTTCTCGGGTCCGGTCAACTTCTTGTTGCGGCATCCTGAAACGCCGGTCGTCAAGGTTTCACGCGTGTTCCTTGGGGTGAGACTTGATTGCGCGCGTTGTCACGACCACCCGTTCGACCGTTGGACTCAGAAGGACTTCGAACGCATGAACCGGTTCTTCGCCGCCACCGACCGCCAAGAGGTGTCGGAAGGAAACATCCGGCTCGTCAATCTGGTGGCAGAGGCCGAGGACGAGGAACGGCCGCGTTTCCTGACCGGAGCAACACCGCGCACGTCTCGATGGCGTGATGAGTTTGCACTGTTTACAACTCGCAGCCGCCCGTTCGCGCGGGCGTTCGCCAATCGGCTGTGGTATCAACTGTTTGGACGCGGCAACGTGCATCCCGTCGATGATTTCAACCGCGACAACGCGGCCGCCGTGCCGGAGTTGACGGAACACCTGGCCGATCACGCACGCAAGTCGGGTTACGACATCCGGTCGATGCTGCGGCTGATCTGTACGTCTCGGGCGTACCAACTGACGTCACGGTCGGCCGAGCAGGATGCGAAACGGATTCGCGTATTCGCGGCGCGAACAATTCGTCCGCTGTCGCCCGAACAAATGGCCGACTCGGTCGGCGTGGCAATGGGTCAAAAGATGAGCGCCGCGCAACGACGCGAGTTCATCGAAGAATCGACGCGTGGCACGCTCGATGAAGACTCCGGCGAAACGTGGGCGTACCGCGAGACGGTTCAAGAGGTGATGTTGGGCCTCGCGATGCGGCTGCCGTCGTCGGCCGATTCGATCGACAATCTGTTCGAGCGTGTGTTGACGCGCCTTCCCACCGATCAAGAACGTCGTCTTTGCGCGAATCGCCAACAGGCCGACATCTTGTTCGCGCTGATTCACTCGAATGAGTTTCGCTTTAATCACTAACCAGGACTATGCCGTTCGCGGGTGAGAACCAGGACTATGCCGTTCGCGGGTGAGAACGACTCGTTTAACGGCGAGCCGCAGGCGAATGCGTTGCCGGGAAAAGCAGTCGCCTGCGGCTTGCCGTTAAACAACAGAATGTGCAATTCTCAACCGCGTGAAATATATTCAGGATAGCACAATCAAATCGATTGGAAACGAGACGGGCTGCCGTGTCTTTTCAACACTTACATAAGAGGTACGCACAATGGCAACCAATCGCATTTCCCGTCGTCGCATGCTGGGCGGAACGATTAGTGGATTCTTTGCGTTCGCACAGCGGCAGAATTTCGCTCATCTTTTGGCGGCTGATACGAAGCCGACGGGTCGGGCGAAGCGAATTGTCGTGCTCTGGATGAACGGCGGGCCCAGCCAATTCGAGACATTCGATCCCAAACCCGGCACGGGAACCGGTGGCGGAGCCGAGTCGATTGAAACGTCGGTTCCTGGCCTGCGAATCAGTAGCTTTCTGCCCGAGATGGCGAAACAGATGAATCGCTTGTCGGTCATTCGCAATCTGACGTCGAAAGAGGGCGAACACGAACGAGCCCAATACTACATGCACACGGGATACGCGCTGGTGGGAGCGTTTCCGCGGCCATCGCTCGGTTCGATCGTGTCTCACGAAGGCCCCTCATCCGACATCCCCGCATGCGTGTCACTGGGGTCGCGTGGTTTCGGGCCGGCGTATCTCGGTCCCGAACATGCTCCGTTTTCCATTGAAGATCCGGCCGACGCGTTGGAGCTGCTGACGAACCTGCGCCGCCGACGTGGAAGACTGCAATTCCTGCAAGAGCTGGGCAGCGAATTCGACCGTCTGCATGGCAATGAAGCTCTGGCACGCCGACGCGGCATGGTCACGCGCATCGAACGGCTGATGGATACGCCATTCGCCCGGGCGCTGAATGTTGAACGTGAGTCGAAGTCGGTTCGCGAACGATATGGCGACGATTTTGGACGCCGCTGCCTGACCGCCCGGCGTTTGCTCGAATCGGGTGTCCGCTTCGTGGAAGTGCAGCACGACGGATGGGACACGCACGCCAACAATCAAAACTCAGTCCGCGAATTGTGCCAAGCGATTGACCGGCCGTGGGCAACACTGATGGAAGAACTCAGCGAAAGCGGATTACTCGACGACACCATCGTCCTGTGGATGGGCGAGTTTGGCCGCACACCCCGCATCAACGCCCAAGCCGGCCGCGATCATTTCCCGCAAGTCACTCCCGCAGTCATCGGCGGCGGAGGGCTGAAATCTGAACAGATTGTCGGATCGACAAACAAGAACGGAACGGCGATCGACGGCAAGACAATCGGAATCGCCGACCTCTTCGCAACTCTGCTTTCACAATCGGGAATCGATCCCGCCAAAGAATTCCGCACGCGCTTCGACAGCCCCGCCCCCGCGACGGATGGCGGCACATCGATTTCTGAATTGACATAGTGGTAGAATTGATCGCACCACCGCCGGTGGCTTCTGTTGTGGCTGTGCCATAAGCCTCTGCCGTC
>CAUZVF010000805.1:0-3751 GCA_963582955.1 Planctomycetota bacterium | reverse complement strand
ACACCATCAAGTGTCAGGCACGCATCCCGGAATATGTATGCGCCGAAGTTCGAAAACGTCACGAAATTGTCCGAATTCCACGCAGCCACGGTGGCCTGGCTTTGGTCCACGCAATCGCCATCGATCCCGATACTGGAAAACTGACCGGTGCGGCCGACACGGGCGCCGACGGCATGGCATTGGAAGTTGCCGATTGACAGTCAACTGTCCGTGGCAACCTTCGGGTAAAAGCGATGGCCGAGATGAATGTTGCAAACACAACGCGATCTCCGATGAAGCAATCTTCTAGGCAATCGGCTCTTCGACTTGCCACTCGGCCCGATTTCATCACGGCCGCCGCTCTGGTGTTGTTGGCGTTTCTATTGGGAATCGTCGAACTCGCTGACGGTGATATTTGGTGGCATTTGAAAACTGGCCAGTTGATATACGAACGAGGCCACGTCCCCCGGACGGATTGGTTTACCTTCACGAATCCTGACAGCCCATGGATTGACCTGCACTGGGGATTCCAATTGATCGTGGCCGGATTGTGGGAATTGGGCGGCACGTCGGCCCTGATCCTTGCCAAGAGTGCCGCTGGTGCCACAACGATAATCTTAGGTTTGCTTGCTACTCGTCGCGGTTGGTCGCTGTGGCAATCGGTCGCCTGCTGGCTGCCGGCGCTTTTACTTTATTCGGCACGCTACCTGTGTCGTCCGGAGATCGTTTCGGCGATGCTTCTGGCGGCGACGTTGGCAATCTTGTTTCACGTTCGTCGACGGCCGCGATTGGTGTGGTACCTGCCGCTCATTCAATTGATCTGGATCAACATGCACGCGCTGTTTGTACTCGGTTGGGTTGTGTGGGCGTTTTTCCTGGCCGATGCGTTCAGCCGCAAATGGTGGTCCGCTTGCGTCCCGGCGTCGGAACAAGGCGACAACCGTTGGCGCGATTGGGCGGGGGCGAGCACTCTGATGTTGGTCGCAAATGTTTTGAATCCCTATGGATGGCGAGGAGTGATGTTTCCACTCACGTTGTTTTCCCGCATTCAAAGTGGTGAAGACCGCCAATTCTATCAACAGCTTGCCGGAGAATTCATCGGGATGGGAGACTATTTCCATGACAACGGATTGAGTGTGATTTTTAGGTATTATCCGGCTTTCGTTTTTGTCGTGATTGCCGCAATGTGTTTGATCACATTCATCGGCCTCTTATCAAAACGCCGTTTCAGCCTGTTTCGTGCCCTTTTACTGGTCGGATTCGGCTATCTCGTTTGGCAAGCCACTCGTAACACGGTCCCGTTTGCCATCGTCGCCGGAACAGTCATCTGTTGGAACGCGGGAGATTGGCGAGGTCATCGCAATCCACAAATCCGATCACGAATTTTGGCGAGTCGATTTGCGCTGGCATTCGTGATTTCCGTACTGTTATTTGTGGTGCCGACGGACTTGTTTTCTTGGTATCGAAGATTGCCAGAGATTCATACACGACCGCGTCTGTTTGGACTGGGCGAGACGCAGTTCTGGTATGCCCATGATTCCGTCAAATTCCTTAGCCAGCCAAAAATGCCGGACCGAGTGGTTGCCATGCATTTGGGTCATGCGGCGACGGTCATTTTTCACAACGGTCCCAACCAGCGAGTCTTCGCCGACCCGCGATTGGAAGTTAACACGAAAGAGACACTGACGAAGTATCTGCAATTCAAGCGGCGTTTGCTCGAAGGTCCCGATGGCCGAGGTGCTGACTTCTTATTGAACGAGGTGGACAGGAACGTCAGTAAGATGCCGGCTCTTTTGGTGACCACGTTGGAATGTTTGCCGGTTCTGGCCAATTACCAGCAGTGGAGACTTGTTTTCTGGGACGATGCTGCGGCCGTGTTCTTGTACGAGCCACAAGCCAGGGAACTTGCTATTCCTCCGGCGGATCGTAGGAGATTGGCAACGATCTTTCGACGGAACATGGGAGCGCAACCGAAGGAGTCGAAGGAATGACGGCTCAGCGGCACGCTAATCGGAAACCAACCGGATGAAGAACCGGCATACCGACGTCGAATCAGCGATGCCCAAACCACATCGCGCGTGGATGGCTGTCGCCGCCGTGGCGGTGTTGATTCGTGCCATTTATTTCTTTCAATACGTGATGTCGGAATGCAACGGTTATCTGCACGCCGACAACGTCTACTACCGTAGCTGGGCATCTCACATACTGAACGGCGGATGGACAGCGGAGCAGGTTTTTCAACAGGGCCCGCTGTACGCCTACCTGTTGGCCGCCGCCTTCGCCGTGGGAATCGACGACAACACGATTCTCGTTTTTCAGTTGTTGGCCGGTGTCGCAACGAGCATCCTGGTCTACTTCTGTGGACGAAGACTGTTTGATGAAAAGACAGCGATTCTGGCCGGTTGCATGACCGCGACCTACGGGCCGTTGGTTTTTTACGAATGCATGCTGATGAAGTCATTTCTGGCGCCCTTGTTCACAATGTTGGCGCTTTATTTTGGATTGAGATACTCGGAGTCGAATCGTTGGCGATGGCTCGTTGCCGCAAGTGCTGCCATTGGGTTTGCCTGCCTGTTGCGCGAGGTTTACGTCTTGCTAATGCTTCCGATCGCGATCCTGGCGATGCGCAACAGGCGCGATTCGACAAGCATAAAGTTTCTTCGATTAAAGCAGCTCACCCTTGCGGCAACCGCCTTCCTAGCACCAATTGCTCCCGCTACGATCCGCAATTACGTGGTCGCCAACGAGTTCGCATTCGTCACTGTCGGTGGCGGCGAAGTGATGTATATCGCGCATGGGCCGTATGCCGACGGATATTGGAATAGCGGACCAATCAAGCGGCCAAATGCGTTTCGGGAACATGAAGCATTTCATCAAGAGGCGGAAAAACGCCTCGGCCGCGAACTCACACGCACAGAGGCGAGCCGTTATTGGTACGGTGAAACGTGGCAATCAATCGTCGATCAACCGCTGCGATTCGTGAATCTCACGTTTGCTAAATCCATCATCCTTTTGAATAACTACGAGTTCCCAGACTCGGCAAACATTCAGATTTGGCCACGGTTCGTTCCTATTCTTTCCGTATTGCCGAGTTTTGGATTCCTCGTTGGAATTGGCGTTCTTGGCCTGTGTCTGGCAACGCGAAACTGGAAGCGCGTTGAACTGGCGATCGGCCTCATGGCGATGCACATTGCTGGAGTGCTGCTCGTTTACAATTTCGGACGATTTCGCATCGGGATGATGCCTTTGTGGATTCTATTTGCCGCGTACGGCCTGACGAGTCTGCCGCGTCTATTTCGCAACGGATCGGGCTGGAGCCGAGTCGGCGTCGGAGTGCTGAGCATCATTGCATTGGCCGTCACACTCCGCGCTTTCGCCCTGCCACCAGGCATCTCACCGCAGAAGCTACAGTCTCAAAACGACGGCTATCGCGAAATCGTCGTCAAGCAGGCACATGTCCGCACGAGGCTACGCAAGCTGCGGGCAGCACTGCCGAAGAGTTCTGATCTAGCCGGCCTTCATTCTCAAATTGCCAGCAATCTGTTGAAAATCAATCGTGTCGATGACGCTCTTGAACATCACCAAATGGCGTTGAAATTGGATTCCTCGAACGCGGAAATCCGCGCTCGTTTTGGTGCCGATCTGATCGCGGCTGGTTTCACGAACGAGGGAATCGTTCAACTAGAAACGGCAATTGAGATGCGGCCGCGTCTCGCCAATGCGCACGACCATGTCGCTCGTGCTTATCATCAACAAGGCAACGTGCCGCTCG
>CAUZVF010000804.1:0-3754 GCA_963582955.1 Planctomycetota bacterium | reverse complement strand
TTGCAGAATTTTCTCATTTCCCTGACAAAAACCGACATGTCCGTCGTCGTTCTTGGCTTTTGTCAGCAGCCGAAGGATCGCGTTCAGAATAACTTTGTCCATAGTGTCGACGTTGCGCAGATCGATGAGCACATTATTCACTTCTTTATCGTCCAACAGTCGGAAAAGGTGATTGGACTGAATATGGATTTCTCGATAGCGAAACCTGAGTGATACGCCGAGCGGACACACGATCAACGTGCTATCTCGATGTTCGGTCAGAAAAGCGGAATCCGGAGTGTTCATCAAGTTGATCACAAGTTGATTGGAGTCAACCGCGTGTCCCAAAGGACGAATTATGGCGGGGCCATTCTGTCTTGTCCGCCCCGGGCCGCGAAAAGCTCGCGTTTTGGTAACTTGGACCGGTCATTTCCACATGGCTGTGCCATATCGCTTTGAAAAGACCGCATCGCTCAACCTTAAGGTTTTTGCGATAGAATTGTTATCGGCCACCGGCTGACTTTTTCCAATTCTTTTGCTTCTTCTTTGGTTGGCACGAAGAGAATTGCCGATGCGCTCGGAAGATCACTTAACGAAACGTCTCCCTGGTGACGCCATTCAATTTCGATGGACCAGTCGATGCCGGATGATTCCGTGGACGCTTTCGATTCGTGCCGCTGAAAGTACGGGCGATCCTGTTCCGAAAATGCTTGCCAAGTTTGCTCGTTGCCGTAGACCACCGGTTTGGCTCCTAGTGCATCCAGCCACGCACGGCTGATGCAGATTCCATAAGGTTCGAAATCCCAACGAGCGAGATGAGGCCGAAACGTTCGAAGTTGTGGGAGATCACGCAACGGCACGGCTGAAAAGCTGACGACAGGATAGGAACCTCGAATCAGGCGTCCGCTCGCGTATAGACATTGTTGTTCAACGATTCGCATCAACGCCGCAAACGGCGAGTGGTCGGCGGATGGCCGATCGAGAATCAGGTCGTCCAGGTACTCGGTTCGAGACTGACCGGGCCAAGGTCCGATGCGACGTCGCGTGCAGTGTGTCAGGAATTGCCAGTCTTCGGATGCAGGGAGATCGGCAATCGATCCGATTTTCTGTTCCGTGCGGTTAGGTGCCGCGAGAGATTGGGTATTCTCGACAGCGATTTCATTTCGTGCGAGTTCATCCCTTTTTGGCAAAGGCGTTGCGGCCATTGAGTCGTCGGATATGAGCACCCAACCGACCGCACCGCATTCCTGGAGTTCATTCGCGACGTCGTCCACAACGCAGCCGGACCCGCGCGCGATTTGGATGCTGGTCGTCGGCCATGAAGGGTCTTCAAGCCGGTGCCGAAGGAGCCGGTGAATATGACCGTTTTTCCGGAGCCGCAGTGCGTGGATACGATCGCTCAACACGACGGTCGCACGGTCTCTTAATGGTCCGGGCGGCTGTTCGGTGTGTGAGCTGCTTTGATCGGCGGCTCGATCCAATGCCGGCGACAGATATACCTCGATTACCGAATCGCTCGGTGGGGCTGCGAACTCTCGCAACGAATGCAACCAGTCTTTGACATTTGCGGATTCACTGTCAGGCCCTTTGATCTTCAGGATCGAAGCGCCGAACAGCATCGCGGCACGTGAGATGAACTCGTCGGGCGCGGTGGATTCCGCAACGACCAGAATCTCGTCGGACTTTGCCGCTTCCGCACAACACGTGCGTAGCATTCGAAACCAATCACGGTGTGTTTCCAGGTTTTGGCTCAGCCGGGAACTGACCAGCCCAACACGAGTTTTCTTCGGAATCTGAGAGGTAACAAATGCGAGCCGGCATCCAAGCCAGCACGGATTGGCCTCACTTTTACCGACCGGCAAGCCGAAAGTTAATTGAGCACCCTGGCGGCCTTGGGCAATCATCCAGTCGACAAGTTGTTGCCGATTGGGTCGGTCGTCATCGCCGTTCCAAGCGGTCTGGCTCGGCAATCGAGCAAGCAACGGAATCAGGTCGGTTCCAACCATCGGTTGGTCGAAAGTTGATCTGTCATCCACGGAGCCAGGAATCAGCCCCACCTCGACCAAGGCGTTCCAGAGAAGTTCGTTATCCGTTTCCACGTTCGGTTGTCATACCTGTGAATGATGGACGACGTGATTTATTCCAAGAAAATGAACGAAGCAGCAATCGATTCAAATTGTGACGTATCGTCAAATTCAAACATAGGCTGTAATCACGGTCGCGAATGCGAAACCTTGTGCTGATGCGATCACTTTTGAAGCTGGCTTGACTGGCACGATCGTCTTCAGCGGCAGTTGCGTCGCTGCCCAATGCCGTTGATCAAAGTTTTGTGACGCTGGAATCGCCGTCCGGCACCGTTCTCGAAAATGTTGCCGCGGTCGCTAATCCGTCTCCAGCCAATCTGCCGGATGAAGTGGTGGATGCTCCGGTTGGGTTCTTCGAATTCGTCGTCAATGGCGATGCACCTGGAATGGTGACGACGGTGACGCTCATCCTGATGGGTGTTGATGTGAATACTTACTACAAGTTTGGTAAGACGCCCGATTTCCAGACCCATCACTCGTACGAGTTTCTGTTTGACGGAACGACCAGTCCGGCAACCTGGATCGAAACGCAGCAACCAAGCGGCAACGAGAGTTCGCGACGATCAGTTTCAATTCTGCCGAACACGGCGGAGGCGCAACCAAAGCCGCCTATCCCACCAAGAACGTAGCGCCACTCTTGTGGAAAGAGTGTTTCATGTAAAGATGAGCGCACCGTGCGCTCACGATGCGTGTTTGTTCCGAACGGTAAATCGGACTTTCGGCGCCGATCGGTGCATTCAGCGTTCAGATCAACCATCGGTTGCGCAAATGACTCAATGATAGACTTTCCACCTTCATCGTTGTTTCGCGATTGGAATGTCTTTCAATTCAAATTCAATCGGGACATTGATCAGCAAAGTCGGAGCCTCATACACGAACCGGTACTCGCCGGAATCGTTCGTCAGACCATCGAACCGATACTCGACCTCGATCGCTCCGTCTAATTCCAGCGAGATGTCGAATCCGGAATTCTGGATGATGCGTTTGCCGCCCGCGGTTCGCAATTCCGACTTGTTGTGCAGCATCCAGCGTTGGTGCGACTCGAACGCCGGGCCGCCTACGTCATAGGTCACGGCGATGCGGACTCGTGCGGCATGTTCCGTTTTGGAAGTTCGCCGGAAGCTCACTTTTCGAATCGAAACGGTGACACCGCCCCGTCGGCGAGCCACGCCTTTGGCATCGGCGATGTCGAGAAATGCGAACTGTTCCGTACCCGCCGCGGTCAACATCGTCATTTTGGCGTGAACGGTGACTTTGGCATTCGACAGAGTCTTGGGAATTCGGAATTCCAGATTCCGTTGGATCTGTTTGCCGCCGCGTCCCATCGAAAGCTCGTACTTCGCGCCGGCGTTCATCGGCGGCAGATTCGCCTTTCCGCTGTGAGCCGTCACATCCATCGCCGAGTACTTCAGAAGCAACGGTCGCAACCGTGGCTCAGACATAATGGTTATGGGAATTCGCAACAGCCGATCGCTTTCATCGCCGAAGATCGGACGCAACTGGCCGGATTGCGCAGTGACTCGAAACGGTCCCGAATAGCCAAGGAGCCTCGATGCCGTCGCAGACTTGGCCACCGGCTTCAACACGAGTCCACGACCGTCGTCAGAGAAAACAGGCTCACGACTAAAAAACCCTCCGAGCCGATCGATCAACGGCCAAAACGGTTCGTCATCGACATCAAGAACAATCGG
>CAUZVF010000803.1:0-3756 GCA_963582955.1 Planctomycetota bacterium | reverse complement strand
ATGTTCTGAAACCCAAATACAGCAATCAGCACCAATCCCAGCACGACGGAATTCGTGATTTTGTAGTCAGCTCTTCGCCGCCCCAACAGGTAACAACCCGGGAATATTAACAGTATGTACGTCAGTGACAGCAAATGAATGGCGGTCCAATTGTGTTCGGGCCGTGTCATCTGTTTCAGATCCTTGAAGAACCCATCCTGGATGCTCCATCCATAATCGTTGTAGCTCTCGTCGTCGTCGATCTCATCGTCTTTCGCGGCATCGTCATTGGTAGCTTGTTGCGAATCGGCGGGTTGCAAAATCTGATCGTGTACGAATTGGGTATCAAACTGACTTAGTTTTCGTGCATGTCGCGTCACGAGGCCGCTGCCCACGCGGTTCTGGTCGATGGGCGAATTCAAAACGGCCAGTGATTCGGGGAATTGCGGATATTGCCCATCGCCGTTCTGGCAAATGTGAACTCGGCCGCCGCGTCGCAGCCAATCAACAAACGCTTCAACGCGCGCGTTTTCCCAGCGGGGAACGTGATCGAGTACAACCGCTTCCAGGCTGTCGGTCGCGGTTACCATCGGAGGAAAGAGGTTTTCAGGAAATTGCTTTAAGCCACCGGACGAAGCGAATGGATCGTCCTCGGCAACGAGAATGATCCGTGCCCGTTCACTCAATTTGGGGAGGTCCAGTCTCAACCGCTTGGCAGTACGTCCCGTTCTCTGCGTCAGCGTCCACTCTTCCCAATCATTCATCACATACAGATAGAATTGCACCCATCTCCGTGTATAAGGGGCGACGAATACTCGTTCGATGATGCGGGCACCGATGCGCGGACCGCCGCCGCTCGTTTTTCTGATTTCCAATGCACCGTCGAAAGGTTGCGCATCATTGTTGGCAACTTCGACTGACAGCAAATTAAAACGATGGGCAACAACTCGGCCATCAAATCCCCATACGACGCGTTCGACGTCGAGGCCAAAGGCGATGTTCGTTAACAGGCACGGCATGACAAAAGCAGCCAATACGCACGGTCGCTTCAGCCCGTGAATGAGGCAGCGTGGGCAGTGATCCATAGGACACAAATCCAACGATAAAAAAAGGGAAATCCCCCCGCCAAGTGTATCGCGTCGCTATTTCCGGTTACATAGAGTTCGCACGCCAACTCCTGCTCGCCCCTGATGCTTTTAGCGATCACTTTCATATCGGCCACGCTAACACCAAACATGTGTTCGGCAGGCGCACCGTGATTGACGAACGCCTTAATTCGCTCGGCGTTTCCCTTCTTCTTCAATTCGGCCATGACTTTGGCGGCCGTCTTCATGATTGGTCTCTGAAGCAAAAGCGTCCAAGCCGTTGAAAACATCACAAGAGTTACATCAAGTGATCACCGCGACTCATCCGACACCAAGGTCATCGAAGCAAGCCCTGGATGTCGGATAACGACCTTGTTATCCCACGATCCCGAGTTGATTCAAGGCTGTCGTTCATCGTTAGTATCGATTGAGAAGTTTGCCAGTTCTGAATCGATGAATGTATCCCAATCATTTTTCGCGTCAATCGGAATCCACGTTTCGAAAGAACCGTCGCCAGCCAAATAGTAATGCTTGTGGTCGGGGAAATTCTGCCATATGCGCTGGACGAATTCTGAGCGAAGGTCGGATTGTTGTTTGGAACCGTCAGAAGCGAGGTTTGGGAAACTTGCTTTCGTGTGATGAAGAACATTGAATTCTACAAGGATATTTCGATGCGTTTCGTACGCGTTCATGACTGAATCGACATCGACTCCCGTTACGTCGTTCGATGCAAGCCCGTTCGCTGCCGGCTGCGGATTGCCGAACAGTGTGTTGTAAGCAGAATTCATGTGCCACTGGTGATACAAAATCTGGATTGCTTTCCGATTGGCGAATGCGATCAGTCCGATGATTAGCACCGCAACAATCGCTGCCAAGATTGTGTTTCGCCGCGACATACTCGATGTGCCAAGCGGGATAGTGAACCAAGTTGACGGAGCACGCTTTGAACAAATAACGACTGAGCGATTTGTTAGCCGGCTTCATTGGCCGGACGTGCGATGAACATCGGTGGATTGCGACAGTGTGACTAATCGACCGTTAATGTAACACGTTGGGTGGGCGTTGCGAATCAGTTCGACAGACGTAATTCGCGTTTCCGCAATGTCAAGTTCTTTGAGCCGCGATACTGCCGCAAGGTCCGGTACGGCCGCATTTGTGATACCTGTGCGTTGAGCATTGATCCCGTTTCAAACCACCAATGATCGTTTCCGTGCCGAAAGACTTCCGAAGAGCCCGATCGCGAGCCAGCTTCGGTGCAAAGCCTCATTTGTTATCTGATCGGTAACCGGTCATGAATCTTCAGTTGCTTAAGTGCCCCTTCAATCAAGCATGCCCCGGAATCGACAACCGTAACGTCCGATGGAATGTCATCGAAGAAGCCTAACGTGTTTTCGTCGTGCGTTTTGATTACGAAAAGTGCACCAGCATCTTTGCCATTGGATGCCTTTAGCAGTTTGGCCGCACATTCGTGAATAGTCTCGGATTGGCGCTGAATGCGAACAAGAATCGGTTTTCCTTCGATCTCTCGGCCCAGTATCGCATCGATACCTCGATTTCTCTGGACGGGCGTGAATGATATTCCATGCAAATGGTGGAGAATTTCAGCGTCTGCGTTTCGATACGATTCTCGCCCGGATTGCAATAGTTTAGATTCGGATTTAATTGGGTTCTCGAGACGAGACTTGGCCAATTCACACGCATCGTGAGAATTGTCGATTCCCATGAATTTGCGGCCCAGAAGTTTTGTCGCAACCAAAGTCGTGCCGCTGCCGCAGAAAGGATCGAGGACAAAATCACTGGGGGTGGAGCTAATTGAAATGATTCTTTCGAGCAGAATCAGCGGCTTTTGAGTTGGATATCCAACTCGCTCACGAGCTTTTGGATTGAGGTACGGAATGTCCCACACGTCGCCAAGTGGGACGCCGCGTTTTGAGCCATTAGCAATTGGTTGGCCGTCCGAATCGCGTTTGTAAACTGACTTGCCATCAGCGTCGCGTTCACGCTGCTGTAGGATCTGGTCGACGTTGGTAGACGGAGAGTATTCTGTATAGATTGTGTTGAACGTGAAAGTACTAGATTTCGTGTAGTAAAGAATGTTTTGGTGTGCTGGTAAGAAGCCGCGACGGCTATTCGACCAACGACGGTAAGTCCAAATGATTTCAGACCGAAAGTTATCGGTACCGAAAACTTCATCGAGGATCATTCGGGCAATGTGAACCGCATTCCGATCACAGTGAAAGTAAAGCGATGCGGTGGGTTTCATCACCCGCCAACACAATTGAATTCGATCGAATAGAAAGCCAGCGTATTCTTCGTGTGAGCCCCAAAGATCGGAAAACGAGAAAGTTCGCGATCGGTCTTTTGTCTTGAGCTTGTGCCGCTTCTGTGTAAGAAAGGGCGGGTCGATGTAGACAAGGTCCGCGAATTGATCTGATTGATTGGACAAGCAGTCCAAACAGTCTGCCTCGACAACGCCAGCATCAGGCACTTGCCGTGTTTTCTTTTGCAAGTTGTTTGAGGATTCCATGCAGATCAACTCCCGTGCGATTTTGGACGTACTTCCATGCCGCGTCACCGAAGTGATATTCGCCGCCGACGCCATTGTACAACGTTTCGAGGGCTTCTTGTATCTTGATGGCTTGACTGCGGTTTGGGTAATAAAACATGACGCGGATCGGCTTGTAGCCGGCAT
>CAUZVF010000802.1:0-3763 GCA_963582955.1 Planctomycetota bacterium | reverse complement strand
GACGGAAGTAATTGTGAGTACAATGGTTCCGCCAAAGTCTCGAAATACACAGTGTTGGCGAGCGGCATGCGTCAGCTTGCCGGCAAACCCTGAGCATCGTTGTCGGAAGGCTAACGCCTACCGCTCGCCTGAATAATCCGAATAAAAGGGGACGGGGGTCTTTTAGCGTGGTGCGCACGCTGTTATGCGTTCAGATTGAGCAACATCGCAATCGAAGTGCAATCAGGAGTCCGCAATGCCTCGGCAAAAGCGGGTTGCATCTACGATGCCATGAATCGCGGGAATGCACGGCATACGATGGGCTATTCCCTCTGTCCTCGTGGCCATCCCCGCAAGCAACCGCCACTAAAATGACCCCCGTCCTCTTTGCCCGTCTCCAACGTCCGGGGGCATCACCCAGGAATGGCGGTTTTAATTCCATGCCATTCCTAACCGACAGGTTGTCGCAATAGATTTCCTGGATCACGTCGACCGAAACGGCTTCGATGGTAGTGATTCCCTTTGAGAATGAGTTCAAAGGGAATCACCACCGCTTCGATCGCGGACAATGCCGTTGCTGTTCCTCCGTAACTAGGTCGGCTATCCTTGACGAGTGACGACTCAAGAATTCTCACCGAAAAGGAAACTCAGATGGCGCGTTGTTTGGTAACCGGTGGGGCGGGATTTATCGGGAGTCATCTGACGGCCAGGCTGTTGGAACTTGGGCACGAAGTCGTTGTTCTCGACGATCTCTCGACGGGAAATCGTGACAACCTGAAGGCGATTGAAGACCATCCGCACCTGCATTTTCGGTCGGGTTCGATCACTGACCCCGTTGTCTTGGGGGAAGTCGTGATGGGAGCGGACGTGATCTATCACTTGGCCGCGGCTGTCGGAGTCAAACTGGTTGCGGACGATCCGGTCCGGACAATCGAAACCAATATCTATCCGACGGAAGTTCTGCTGCGTTTGGCCGCGCAGAGTGGCCAGCAAGTCTATCTGGCATCGACGAGCGAGGTGTATGGCAAGAACACGAAAGCGTCGTGGACGGAAGAGGATGACCTGCAATTTGGACCGACGTCGAAACCACGTTGGGCTTATGGGTGTTCGAAAGCCATTGATGAATTCCTGGCGCTGGCCTACCACCGGAAGTACGAATTGAAGGTTGTTGTCGGTCGCTTCTTCAACGTTGTCGGACCGCGTCAGGTCGGGCACTATGGAATGGTCATTCCACGTTTCGTCGATCAAGCACTCGACGGCAAGCCGGTCGTTGTTTATGACGATGGAGAACAGGTTCGCTGTTTTGCCCATGTGCGCGAAGTCGTCGAGGCCGTGATATCTCTGATGGAAATTCCGGCCGCGGTCGGAGGCGTCTTCAATATTGGCAGCGACGAACCTCATTCGATTCGTGAACTGGCCCAAGAAGTCATTGCCCGCGTCGATCCGAACTTGAACGTCGAGTATCTTCCCTACAACGAAGCCTATGCCGACGATTTTGAAGATGTCCGGCGCCGCGTTCCCGATGTGACGAAGCTGGAAAAGATAATCGGAACTAAACCGACAATGCCGCTGGGCGAAATTCTGGATGACATTATCCAATGGAAACGAGATCAGCGCCGGGGGAAATGAGCGGTCAGCCGAGTCATCCGGGGTCCAGCGTCGCAATCGTTGACGATGCACGATTGTTGGAATTGTCGCGAGAACCCGCGAGACCACTCTTCCCAATTCTTGACCGGGCGAAGGCGATCAGACCGCTGGTTCTCCTTTTGGCGGCGATTCCGTTTGTCAATGTCATGGAAGGTCCCGCCTTACGGGAAAGCGATTCCATCTGGGGCTTGAAAGCCTCTACGATTCATGCGGCAACAAACTGGAGTCAGATGCTGTCGCCGACTTTCGAAGGCCCAGGCCAGGCGTGGCAATGGTCTCCGCCACTGGGTAGTTGGCTGACAGCGTTGTCAATGATGGTTTTCGGACACGGCAACGTTTTCGGTCTGTTCGCAATTTCGGGCGCCGCCACGATGCTATTGGTCCTTGCGCTTTTCCGGCTCGTTTGTTGTCTTTCCGACGAGCGGCACGGGATCATTGCCGTTTGCTTGTTGGCAACAGCGTGGCCCGTTTTGCAAATGGCACGGAATGCCGCTCCGGAATCTGTCGGGTGTCTCTTTTGTGTGATTGCGATTTGGAGTTTTGTGTCACACCTCATCAAGCACGCACATCAGGTGATCACACTCCGGTTGCTGGCGAGCGGAGTGTTTTTGGGACTGTCGGTTTTGGCGGCCGGTTCCTATTCGGTCGTGATTTCGGGAATTCTGGCTGTGTTTCTGATTTGTTTGGCCAATCCGAATCATTGCGTCGCGAAGAATGGCTCGCACAGTTTCTGGAAAGGACTCGCGTCGTTTGCGATCGTTGTCGTTTTGGCGTTCGCCGTCGGCGGATGGTGGATTGTGATCATGCGATCGCGGCTTGGCACACCGTTTTGGTCGGAGTGGTGGAATGGAATCTATGTGCCGCCATTAACCGGAGAAGTGCGTGTTGAACCGCTATCAGTGACTCAATCGCTCGTGTCGGCGGCGAAATTGATCACGACCGAACTTAGCTTCGTTGTCGGCTTAACAATTGGCGGCGCCGTTCGTGCCGTAATCGAACTTGGACGCGGATTCTATTGGCGTGGATCGTCGGATTCCAATGAGAATCCAACAGCGGGTTTGTTTGAAATCGAGAAAAAAGCGGAATCTCGGCCCAGATCCAAATCCGGTTTAGGTTTATGTCTGCTCTTAGTAATTTGGATTCTCGTGAGTGGCACGTATCTCGTACTCCTCGTTCGAGCCGGATCGACGACTTCGCTCGCGGTGGAATCGTCCGTTCATTTTCTGGCGCTGCCAAGTCTCCTTTTGGCTGCCGTGACGTGTTTGCGGATTATTGACCGCACGATCACGTCGTATGAAGTTGCGGCGATTCTTGTTGCCAGTCTGTTGTCGTTCGTATGGACAAATACTACCGAAATTGGAATTCAGATGCGTGCGTTCGGCAATGTATGGACGATGGCGTTATTATTCACCGGTGCCATTGCCTTGCCATTCTGTCTGGCGGTGTTTGCTCGTCGCAACGTGAGGCGTGAAAGACGGTGCATGCAGATCACGCTGGCATTCATCGTTGTGTGCAGTTTGTGGCACGTTCGCTCTCGATTGACGCAAGATACGCAACCGACCGACATCTTGCGCCAACTACAGACCGAATTGTTGAGCGAACGTGAAATCCATTCGTGCTTGATCTTGGTGGATGCACCGACACCGATGAAGTTGAACTTCGTGCTGCAGGCCATCAAGCGAAATGAAACAGTGATGCTCTCACCCAATGCCGCGGACGTGGAATCGGCGGATGCCAATGACGGTGACGATCATGAACGGATTCGCGAAGGTTCTTGGTTGAGTGCGGGCGAAAACATCGATAGCGTTCGCGGTCTGATCGAAACGTTGCGGGCAAACGCAGGCCCAGCACAACTTCGCGCAGAAACGGCAATCGTTCTGTGGACGACTACTGGAACTGATGCCGGCGAACCGATTAGCGCCATTCCCGGATTGAAGCAGTTGTTTGCTCCCCGATTGTTCGAAGGCCGTTTTCTGGAAGCCTATCGAATCGAAGATCCCGATCGTTCGATGTGATTGGGCAGTGGCGCCTTTCATTGCTTTGCAACGGTGAGCGGAAAGGCGATTGACGCCGGATCTGATGATGTGAAACAACACGTATCCGACCTGCCAATTTCGTTTCCAAATCACACAATCGA
>CAUZVF010000801.1:0-3765 GCA_963582955.1 Planctomycetota bacterium | reverse complement strand
CTTTTCGCATCCACAAGAGGGTCAGACCCCTTTTCCGACAAAGCCTAGGTCATCCCGCGCGATTCGTGTTTGACGTATTCACTCCATGCCATCAGATCATTTTCCGGCAGATTGTTGTCGCGGGAAAACGTCGCGACGACGTGGGATTCTTGACCTTTCAGCTTGGCGGTGACGCTCAGCCGTCCGTTTTCTTCGTATTTGTATTTCACCTCGATCAGACTGCCGGCCGGCAGTGATTTCGGCAGGTCACGAATGATGGCTTTGCCGACCGACGTGCAGTATTCCGGTCGGGCGCTTTCGCCTTCCAAAACCTCGACCTTGACATTCGGTTGGTTGTCTCGCGCCGTTGTGAACACCTTCCTGATGCTGTGCGGCAGCGGAGTATTCTTGGGGATCACGATGTGATTGATCTTTCGCTTGGTGGCCTTGTCGAGTCCGATGATCCCCAGGCTGTGCGAGTTGACATTCGTCAGTTTGAAGTCTCCTTTGTTTTCTCTGCCGGTTCCTTTCTTCATGAGCAGATTGGCATACAGAGCCGCGCCCTGTGCGACGGCTTCATCGGGAGACAGCGAACGGTCGACTTCCTTGCCGCTGATTTCTTCCAGCATCCGGGCCACGGCCGGCATGCGGGTCGAGCCGCCGACCATCAGCACGCGGTCGATGTTGTCCCATTTCAACGACGCCTGCCGCAATACGATTTCCGTCGTCTGCCGCGTTCGGTTCAGCAGTCCGATGGTCGATTCTTCGAATTCCTCGCGAGTGATCTCGACCTTCATCCGCACACCGATGTGATTGATAAAGACGTTCGCTTTGGGGCGTTCCGTCAGAGTTTTCTTGGCGGTTTCGGCGGCAATCCATAGGTCTTGCAGACTGGATGGATTCTCACGCGGATCTTCCCGGTGCTCGGCGATGAATTTTTCGGCGGCGAATTTGACGATCTTTTCGTCCCAGTCCTTTCCACCGAGCCGGACATCTCCGTCGGTCGCGATCGCGCGGAACTCGTTGCCGGCGATTTTCAAGACCGTGACGTCGAACGTTCCGCCGCCGAGGTCATAGACGAGGGCCCGCATCGTTTTTCCGCCATGCACCGATTGAGTTTCATCAAGAAAGCCCAATTGATAACCGTACGAGACGGCGGCCGCGGTAGGTTCGTTGATGATGTCCAACACCTGCAGGCCGGCCATGCGGCCGGCGTCAATTGTCGCCTGCCGGCGTGATTCGTCGAAATAGGCAGGGACCGTGATTACCGCGTGGGTGACATCGCCTAGCCTTCGTTCGGCGTCGGCTTTGATACTGCGCAGGATGATCGACGAAATGACTTCGGGCGGAAGAAACTCGCCGTTGACTTTCTTGCCGTAGGAACTGCTGCCCATGTCGCGTTTGACGCAAATGGCAACCCGTTCGGGTTCCATCGAAGCGGCCAATGCGGCTTCTTTGCCGACGACCGTCCCCTCGTCATCAAACAGGACGACGCTGGGAGTCGTGATCTCGCCAACGGAATTCAGAATGCTACTGGGCCGCCCTTGTGAATCAATGAATGCGCAGGCGGAATACGTTGTTCCCAGATCGATACCGATTGCGTGGCCGCGTTCCACCGTTGCGTCAGGTTCCGGCGATTGTTTTGCTGATTCGCTGACGAGCCCTGCGGCGATCATCGTCTCGAACGACTCGCCAGACTGTTGAAAGATCGCGGCCGTGCGAGTCGTGGCATCCTTGTGGAAAGCGATCTTCACGCCGCTGGCATCGTAGGCAGCATCGTGAATGTCGTTGAGGAATTGATCCCATTTCAACCGCTCGCGACCCAGCATCCGCAGCGGCAAGGGGAGCTCCTTCCATGATGGCTCGATGACTTGGTCTGCGTAAGTCTTGCCGTCGTTCAGCGCTGACGACGGCTGGCCCACCATCTTGGGCAAGTGATTCCCGATAATCTTGCCGTTCGTGCGAAATAGCTCAAGTAAATTGCTGGTCATAAACGTCTCTCGTTGGTAGGTCCGCAACTTATAAGCGCTATCGTACGTCTGGCTGATCAACCAGACAAGAATCTGTTCGTGGAATGCAAAATTCGTTGCGTCTGATCTATCATAGATGACCGAGCAATGACAGTCGCGTAAACCCCTACCTGCTTGTCAGGCCGGTGGACCAGTTTGGCAAGCTAATGGGTTTGCCGCTGAGCCTAACACGGCCCGTTGCCAGCTTGTCTGGCAAGCGCCAAAGATGGATTGGACCAACGTAAAGATTGATTGGACCAACGTTATGTCGCCCCTCCGCACAACGCCGTGACGGATTTTGGTAGCCGGATTCGCAAGAATTCGGGACTTGGAACGAGAGCCGCCCGAATTCTTGCGAATCCGGCTACAGTTCCACAACACACCGCGATTGGACCCGCAAGATGAACCAAGCCGCTTCATCATCGACGAACGAGCCGGAATTCGATCCGTATCGAAAATGGTTGGGAATTCCCAAAGATCAACGGCCGCCGACTTATTACCAACTTCTTGGAATCGCCACCGACGAAGACGATGTCGAGGTGATCGAAGAAGCGTCGATGATGCGTAGTTCGCATCTGAGGAACTTTCAGACCGGGCCGCATGCCGAATTGTGCGCGAATTTGCTGACCGAAGTTGCCGAAGCTGTCGAGACTCTGCGAGATGTAAGTAAACGCAAGGACTACGACGAAAAACTGGCAGCAAAGCAGGCCGAGAAAGAACAGCCCGCCAAAACGGAAACTCGGTCAACAGCGTCAGCGGAATCGACTCCGCAAAAATCCGATACGGCGGCGGCGTACCGTTTGGCGAATCAGTGTTTTCAGAAGCACGATTACGCCCAGGTGGTCGAACTGTTGCAACAAATTCCTGATGCGCAACGCAGCGGCCGCGTGCAGTCGTTGTTGGATAAAGCCATCGAGCGGCAGGACGAAGTCGACTTGCTGATCGGCAGTTTGGATCAGGCGATTGAATCCAAACAGTTCGACGGCTTGCAACCCGATCTGGAGCGTCTATTAAAATTGAGACCCGGCCATCGCCGCGCGCGGCAGGTCTTGGAAGAGTTGAAACAAGGCGGCGGAGAATTCGTCCCACGAGTTCGCGATTCAAGATCCTTCGACGTGGCCGGTCGCACAGTTTATCCGTGGATGATCTGGACCGCCGTCGGCGTTGCGGTCGTGGCCTTCGGAGTCACCTGGTGGGCGGTCAAGGATCGTTTTTCCAATCCGGACATCCCGACTGAACTCGCGAATTCGAATTCTCGAAACTCAGCGAAGTCCTCAACGAATGCCAACACGTCGAAAGCGTCGGGCAATTCGACAAGAAAGAAATCGAAACAAAGCCGAAATCGTCCCAACAAGAAAGCACTCCGCGCCGCAGCGGCGGATTTGAAAAATGGATTGGTCATGCATGTCTCGTTCGATGAAACGGACGGCCGATCGGTCACTGAGAAAATCAGCAGTTCGTCACTTCAAGCCAGCGGAAACACCGATTGGACGGACGGACGAATCGGCCGAGCGATGTTCTTCGACGGCCGTTCGCATCTTGAAGTCGGAGACATGGCGGATTTCGACCGCGACACACCGTTTTCATACGGAGCGTGGATCTATCCGGCGAGCCGTCGGGCAATCGCTGTCGTCGCCAAGATGGAGATCGGCAAGACTCGGCAGACTCGTGCGCACCATGGATTCGACCTAGTTAGTGGTTGGCTCGAAAGTGAATTTTATGTTTGGGAGTCGGGATAGAAGTGGAAAAGGCTCCGCGAAGTTGAGGTGAAGATTCG
>CAUZVF010000800.1:0-3766 GCA_963582955.1 Planctomycetota bacterium | reverse complement strand
ACGGGTGTTTGATGTTTTTGCATGGCGATTCCCACTCAACCTGATTTGATGACACCTAGTCTAACGAAGCACCGGAAGCATACCTATGAGCGCTGAAGTATCAGTTCAGCAACCGGCAAGTAGGCCGCGGGCCCGCCTCTTCCTGATGATGCTCCTGCAGCTTTTCATCTGGGGCGCATGGTTTCCGCTGATCTTCGGTTACTTGCCGACGCTGGGGTTCTCACCAATCGAGCAGTCCTGGATCCTGAACGCTTTTCCGGTCGCAGCAATTGCCGGATTGTTTTTCAGCAACCAATTCGCAGACAGGAATTTTGCTGCGGAAAGATTCCTTTCGTTCAGTCACCTGGTTGGCGGACTGTCAATGTTCGGCCTGACCATGACGACCGACTTCTGGCCATTTCTGATCCTGATGTGGGTGCACTGCCTGTTCTATGTGCCGACCATATCGATCACGAATTCGATCGCGTTTGCACACATGAAAGATCCCGCATCCGAGTTTGGCCCGATACGCATGGGCGGCACGCTCGGCTGGATTCTTGCAGCCTGGCCGTTTGCGTTCATCCTGGTCGACTGGGCGGCTGTCCGCGCGGCTGAGCCCGACGGGCTGATCGAACTAATCGGCACAGCGCTCGGTTCCGGCCTGACCGGCGACGCGTTGCGGGCCGCAACGCCATGGACGTTCCGCGTGGCCGGATTCACCAGCCTGGCGCTTGCCTTGTACGCCTTGTTTCTGCCACACACGCCAGCTCGCAAAGCGGTAAGCGAGAGCATGGACAAGCTGGCCTGGCTCGAAGCAGCGAAGTTGCTCAGGCACCCGTTCATCCTGATGCTGTGGATCGTTACGCTCGCAGACTCGTTCGTGCACAACGCGTTCTTCAACTGGGCGGCGGTATTCTTCGCCAGCGAGGCGGTCGGCATCCCCGGCAACTGGATCATGCCGGTCATGAGTATCGGGCAGGTCGCGGAGATCGTGACAATGATCGTGCTCGGCACGGTGCTGAAGAAACTCGGCTGGCGCGTCACCATGATGGTTGGCGTACTCGGTTATGCGCTGCGCTTCGCCGTATTCGCCTGGTTCCCGGAGGCGACTATTTTCATCGTGCTGGT
The DNA here is from genome assembly GCA_963582955.1 of Planctomycetota bacterium. Lineage (GTDB taxonomy): Bacteria > Planctomycetota > Planctomycetia > Planctomycetales > Planctomycetaceae > CAUZVF01. The sequence continues at coordinate 2,659 of CAUZVF010000800.1, read as the reverse complement.
CAACCTCGTGCACGGCATCTGTTACGCATTTTTCTTCGCGACGGTCTACATCTTCGTCGATGCCTATTTCCCGGCGGACGTGCGCTCCAGTGCACAAGGCCTGTTCAACGTCATGATCCTGGGCGTCGGCGCTCTAATCGCCAACAGTATTTGCCCCTGGCTCTTACAGACTGTGTATACGGTCGACGGCATCACGGACTTCAAGTCGATGTTCATAATTCCGATGACGATATCGATACTTGCTGCATTGCTGCTCGCGTTCGGATTCCGGCCACCATCGGACGTGATTCAGTCAGACGCTTGATTACTGAATACGTTACGCCGTTTTTGAACGACTATGGTCGCTATAATTGATCTTCGCGCGCCTTACTCCCGTGCCTTAGTGGAGAAGACGCAGTAGGGCGGGTCCACGCGGTCAGACGCGTTCCAGCGTCGGTTGCATTCTCTGTGCGCTTCGCGAGCGGAGCGGTATGCTGGCGCAGCATGAACGGCCAGGGCTTGCTCGAAGGCAAACACGTCGTCATCATTGGCGGCACGTCGAGCGCCTAGGACGCCGCGCACCCGCGTGAGCCGTAAGCCCAGGGACCGAACGATCTAGCTCATCGAAGATTCGGCGCGGTGTAATCAATCGTCCATGGCGATCATGCTGTGGGCTCGACCAAACCAGTAGCTCAGAAGAAAATCGAGGCCGTTGGTTTCGAAGGGCGCTGGCTCTAAGCGATTTCCACCGACCTGATATGGGTTGTGGACGAGGAAGCTCCACGTGCGCCCTCGCTGGCTGATCGGTAATGGACCTTCGTCACTGGAAGGGACAAGAGGGTCGGCAGTGAAAGTAAATTCAAAGCGGCCTGCGTAGGCCGCGATCGTGTCAGGGTTCCACTTCATGTCCAGCGGTAGCCGGCGCAGTGTGTTTATCCCGTATTCAGAGCCATCATTGCCGCCAGTCCAGTGCTGATAGAGGAACGTGGCAAACGGATTGGCTTCGACATCGATTCCCGGATACCTGCCGCCACGAAACCAGCGGCGCGCCGTTTCTAGATAGTGCGTTCGAGTCGCTTCCTCCTGTTCGAGCTCAAGCAAAGGATAGAGCGCTAACGCGATAAGGACGTCATCGGAATGATTGGCATCGAGCGGGGGTTCGTCGAAACGGGCGGCTTCGGCGATGCGGGCATATCCCATGTTGACGAGTCGCTGGTACTCGCGGTCATAGCGCGGATTGCCGGTCAGCGCCTGCGCGACTTTTACCATCTGGAGCAGCAGCAGTGCATTCATCGGCTCTCTGTTCGTCACGTAGTCGAGTTCGTAGTGGCCCCATCGCGTCGGTTGACCGTCATATCCGATGATGCGGCGGCCGTTACCAAGGATGGCGTCCACAACAGCGCCGACGGTGCGGCCTATGGAAGCCCGTTCGTCGCTGTTGGCAAGGTTGTGCGCATATACGAAGAGACCGAACACCAGGGCGTCGACTTGGTCAGAGCTGACATTGCCCCGCCAGCGATGCCGACCGTTGGGAGTCTGTCGCCAAAGGCCATCGTCGAACCAGGGCACGTCGGTCGAGACAGAAGCTCGGGCCAGTAGGCCTGGGACCCCTGTGACCGACACCAGGTTGGTTAATGCGGCGGCGGCCGAACGTGCCTGTGCAGCTGCCTCGGGGTCGCCGGTCGCTAAATACCGCCAGGTCGAGGTCGCGCAGTAGAGGCCCGTCATATACGCCGTGTCCGCCATGTTGTAGGTCACGTAGGGATGTTCCGTTGTGGGTAGGCGCCTTCGCACCCGGAGTTGTCCCTCTTGAAGAAAACGTTCTACAAGGTCGATTTGAAATAGGTGGGCCTTCTCGGCGAGGGTAAGGTCGTCGCTGGCGTGGGCACCTGCGCCGAAAGCGGCTAGGCTTAGGACATAGACGAATACCCTGACGCTCCGATACGACAACATGACGCACCCGCTCTCGGGAAGTGGCATGGCTATAACCTCAAAGTGGTCCGATCGGAATGTCCGTCTACTAGCGAAGATTGGAGTCCATCAGGCGGCCTCACTGCTCCCGTAGTCGCATCACCCGGGGTCGCCCTGGTCTGCCCCTGGAGTATCGTGAGGACTCGCTCCAATTCTTCGGCGTCGATGCCCCCGTCGCTGTTGCCGTCGAAGAACGCGAGGTTCTGTCTCATGCCATCATCAGCGACCGTGTCGAGCGCCCGCACGATGACCGGGGCCTGACTCGGGTCCGGCACCTGCTGGGCCGTCTACGCGAACAACGCCGAAGAGATCACGATAACGGCCATTCGCCGCAAACCCGCCGGGTCTGCAGCCCATCATCCTTTTCGATTTGTCAATACTCATCGCGCCTTCTTTCCTTGTTCGGGTTACACAGATCGGCCGGTCGCGCCAGAGCTCCTGATACGCAGACGTGAAGTTCCTCATAGAGAGATGATAGCCTGTCTTAGACACCCCCAGTTGACCGAAGACCCATTACTCGACCCTCTGCACGCTGCCCCAGAGCCCACCGACACCGCGGATTACACCTCTGCCCCGACCGTCACGCGGGGAATGTCTGCCTGGGGAACCGAGGTCAAGGCTCCAATACTGAGCGACGGGAAGAAGAGCTCGAGCAGCAAGAGTTCCAGATCGAGCTCTAGTCAGGCGAAGAGCCGACGGTTGCGCCATC
>CAUZVF010000799.1:0-3770 GCA_963582955.1 Planctomycetota bacterium | reverse complement strand
TGTTTCGCCAACAGCACGGCATGGCAACAGAAACACAACCGAAAAATGCGTTGTGAGTTATTGGGAAGTTATTCGGTGTCATGATCTCCCTCTCGACGACAAACTGGTTGCGGTGTTTGCGACGCACCCGCATGGCCGCGAAACGATCGCGACGTCGGCGAATTGCGCCTTACATTCCAGCTCACGTCGAGAAACTAGAAGATCGAACACTTCTGGCGGCGGGGGTCCCGGGCGACTACATTCTGAGCGACAGTTTCATTGACGCGATTGTCTCGGTCGACCCGGCAACCGGTCAACGCGACATCATCTCGGATGCAACGGTCGGCAGCGGTCCCGAATTGCAGCTCCCACGCGGACTGGCCATCGATCGGGCCGGTCATCTGTTTGTTGCCGACTCGCCGTCTGATTCCATCATCCAGATCGACATTGCGAGCGGAAAACGGTCAGTTTTCAGCGGGGATTCCGTCGGACAAGGACCGTCGTTGCAGATACCACGAGGGATTGCAATTTCACCGGACGGAATCCTCTACGTCGTCGATGGTGGTGACACGATCCTTGGCGTGATCGCGATTGATGCCAGCGGAAATCGCACGATTGTCTCGAACGCAACAAATGGAAGTGGTCCTGAATTCGTGAAGCCACAAGGGATTGCCGTTTTGGATGACGGTTCGTTGGCCGTTGTGGATCGTTCGTTGAACGCGATCATCCGTATCGATCTGGCATCGGGCGGGAATCGTTCGATTCTGTCAAGCAACGATGTCGGACAGGGCCCGGCATTCGACGACCCCAATGGAGTTGCCGTTGATGGGAATGGCAACATCATCGTCGCTAACCGTGGGTCAAATGCCGGTCTGATTCAGGTGGATCCCCAAACGGGTGACCGAATAATCGTTTCGGCCACGGGGCCAAGTCTGGCCGGACCGTTTGGAGTTGCAGTCGACGGATCCGGGAATTTGATCACAAGTGACCGATCGACCGATTCCGTTTTTCGCATTAATGCCGCCGATGGAAAACGGATACGCGTTTCCGGCGCAGACGTGGGATCTGGCCCCACAATCGTCTCACCGCGACTCGGTCTGATTGTCGTTCCGTCGCCACCGAGATTCACTGATCCCCCATCGCCGCCTGACCCACCGCAGCCGCCCGACCCGCCACAACGAGACGATCCCCGGCAGCAAGATCCCTTGCCGCGAACCGTTCCGGTTGACAGCATGACTCCAACTGTTGTGGCACTCGCGCGGCCTCGATTTGATCCGACGCTGGCGGGATCAGTAACACTGGCTCGGCGAAATCAACAACAGTCTTTCCTGCAATCGCAGGCGTCGAGCAATCGCACCGGGCCGCCAAGCTTTTTCGCGACGACAGATCGGCGCCGCCTGGAATTCGATCTTCCAACGACACAGTGGCTCGTTATTGAATTGTTGGATGACGGCCGCGAAACGGAAATGATCTCACTATCGGGCACGACATCCGAGATTCTCGATTCTGCCTTTCACCGCAAATTCGAATCAGGCGAGTACCGAATCCAATTTTTCAATGAGTCGGTGGAATTCCGCCAACCGGAAGACGGGCTGCTAAGCGAAGAACATCGTGAATTGTTGCGAGAATTGATTCGTCACATCTTGCAATCAAATGGGATCGAGGCAAATCGTCTTCCCAGCGAAAACGCGAATGACGGCGATAAGAAGGAAATTGACCGCACGGCCGGTAACGATCAAGAAATGAGTTTATTGGACGATGCGTGGCACGAGTGGGACGAGATTTTGGAGTCACTCTTGTTGCCCACATCCGGCTGAAAGGTCATCGCACGGCGATCAGCCGGCCGCGGTTTCTTCGACCCGATTCGCCGCCAATAACTCAGCGATCTGCACGGCATTCGTCGCCGCGCCCTTTCTCAGATTGTCGCTGACACACCAGAAACTAAGTCCGTTGGGGTGCGACAGATCACGTCGGATCCGGCCGATAAACACTTCGTCCCGGCCGGAACAATCCGAGGGCAACGGGTATCGCCCGTTGGCCGTGTCGTCGATCACTTCGATACCGGGAAACGCGGCAAACAGTTCGCGAGCTTCTTCCGGAGCAATCGCCCGTTCGGTCTCGACCGTGATTGACTCGCTGTGACAATTGGCGACGGGAATCCTGACGCATGTTGGATTGATCAGAATCGAATCGTCGCCAAGGATTTTGCGAGTCTCGTGGATCATCTTCAGCTCTTCGCTAGTATATCCGTCGTCTTTAACGCTGCCGATTTGCGGGATTGCGTTGAACGCGATCGGATGTTGGAACACCTGGTAATCGTAATCAGCACCGTTCAGATGCGCTTTCGTTCCATTGATGAGATCGTCCGTGCCCTGTACGCCAGCGCCGCTGGTGGCTTGATAGGTACTGACGATGACGCGACGGATGCGAGAAACATCGTGCAGCGGCTTCATTGCGACGACCATTTGGGTGGTCGAGCAGTTCGGGCTGGCAATGATGCCGTTGGCGTTCAACGCGGCTTCCGGGTTGATCTCGGGAACAACCAAGGCAACATTGGGTTTCATCCGCCAATAGCCAGATTCGTCAATGACAATTGCTCCCGCCTGAACAGCAGCCGGAAGAAACTCGGCCGCGACATCGTCGGGAGTGCTGGAAATGACGAGCTCAACGCCCTCGAACGCTTTCGACGACAATTCTTCGATCGTGTAATCGCGGCCTTGGAACTTTATCGTCGTACCGGCGCTGCGTGCCGAGGCCAAAAATTTGAAACGCTTTGCGGCGAACTTTCGCTGTTCCAGCAACTCGATAGCGATGCGCCCGACCGCGCCCGTGGCACCAACAATCGCAACAGAATCAAACACTGATGGGCTCCATTGATGTCCGAAAACTAGAGGTAGTTTCAAAACCGGGAGGGCGAGGTTCCCACCGAGCCGACACATCGAGAAACACAATCCCAGGATTTGGCTTCGAAACTGTTTCTACTAAACTCGGTTCAGAACTCTCAAATATAGGCGCACGGGGCGGTGAAACAAACTGTCTCTCACGTAGAATTCCATTGATGGGAAGATTGTCAAACGATTGTAGCGGGTGACACAAAAACCGCGTTACGGTTCGCTATTTGTCGTATTGCCGCGTTGCTATACTCCAGCGTGGTCGGATGAATCAAAGCCAGGACGAACGAAATGAAGATACTTGTCGTCGGACAAGGCGGGCGTGAGCACGCGTTATTATGGAAACTAGCGCAATCGCCTTTGGTCGAACAAGTTTTTTGCGCGCCGGGCAATGCCGGAACGGCGATCGACGGGACCAACGTCGATATTGATTCAACGGATGTCGAACGGCTGGCCAAGTTCGCCAAAGACGAATCGGTCGATCTGACGGTTGTCGGTCCCGAGGCAAGTCTTGTCGCGGGAATCGTCGACGTGTTCCGCGATTCGGGACTACGGATTTTTGGTCCGACACAAAGCGCTGCCGAACTCGAGGGCAGCAAAGCATTTTCGAAGGAATTGATGCGCAAGGCCAACGTCCCGACTGCGGATTTCAAGGTATTTTCCGAGGCCGAAGATGCCCGGATGTACGTCGAAGAGCGTGAGGAACAACCGCTCGTTGTTAAGGCCGACGGTTTGGCCGCGGGCAAAGGTGTTGTCGTTTGTTCGGACAAGACCGAGGCCCTCGATGCGATTCAGAACATAATGGTCGACGCGGCTTTCGGCGACGCTGGGAACCGAATTGTGATCGAGGAATGCCTGGTTGGTGCGGAAGCCAGTATCTTGGCAATCGTTGATGGAAAT
>CAUZVF010000798.1:0-3772 GCA_963582955.1 Planctomycetota bacterium | reverse complement strand
TTAACTGCCACACACCGCCGTCACAATTTTAGATCGATTCCCACAGTGGGTCAATCCGCTATAAAGTCAGGCAATTCGGTAACAACGCCGGCGAGACACCATCATGCAACCGCAAATCATTACGCTCACGACCGATTTCGGAAGCATGGACACTTACGTTGCACAGATGAAAGGAGCCATCGTTGGCATCAATCCAGCGGCCAGAATCATCGACGTGACACACGGAATTCCGCCGCAAGACCTGTTTCGCGGTGCATTGGCCTTGGATGAAATCGTCGATTGTTTTCCCGACGGAACGGTTCATGTTGCCGTTGTCGATCCCGGCGTAGGCAGTCAACGCCGCATCATCGCCGTGGAACTCGGACAACAACGATTCGTTCTCCCCGACAACGGCCTGATCGAACGAGTGCGGCAACGGTTGCCCATCCGGCAGATTGTCGAGGTCACCGAAGCGACGTTTTTCCGCCGGTCCTTTGTACAATCCGAGGCTTCTGAATCGGAGGCAACGCCCATCTCGAATACATTTCACGGCCGAGACATTATGGCTCCGGTGGCGGCACACCTGAGTCTAGGAGTTGAGTTCGAAGAACTGGGGCCGACAGTTCGTGAGGATTCCCTGTGTGAACTGGCGATACCCGATCCAATCGTGACGGATCATTCAATCATCGGCCATGTTGTTTGGACCGATTCGTTCGGCAACCTGATCACCAACATCGACGCGGGTTTGATTCCAAGCGATCAATTCTCGAATTTACAAATCTCGATCGGGCTGACTGAGATTATCGGCATTCGTCATACGTATTCGGATGTTGCGGCAGGCCAAATCATGGCTCTCATCAACAGCAGCGGCCGTTTGGAAATTGCCGTCAATGGCGGCCGCGCCTGCGAGTTCGTCGGCCGCGACTCGAATTCAGCCGATGTTCGCGTCACGTTTTCGACGATCGTGTGACGTTTCAAACGAACTCTGAAATGGCTGTCTATTCTGATTCGTGAAACTTCGTTATCCTTTCGTCGTGCCAGCGTTTCCAATCCGCGTAAAATGCAACGCTGAGAGAATTCGATCGGCCGTGCCACATGCAAATCCACGAAACCGAACTGCCAGGCGCATTCATCATCGAGCCGCGAGTGTTTGAAGACGCGCGCGGTTTCTTTGTTGAAACTTACCAACAACAGCGTTATCGCGAGGCCGGCATCGAGGCCGACTTTGTCCAGGATAACTACTCGCGATCATGCCGTGGCACAATTCGGGGCCTGCACTATCAGATTCAGCATGCTCAAGGAAAGCTGGTGCAGGTTGTTCGTGGTGAAATCTTTGATGTGGCAGTCGATCTGAGGCGCGGTTCTCCGACGTTTGGCAAATTCGCTGCCGTCACGTTGAGCGAATCGAATCACCGTCAGTTTTATGTGCCGCCGGGCTTTGCTCATGGGTTTTGCGTGACGAGTGACATCGCCGATTTCTTCTACAAATGCACTGATGTTTACAATCGCGAGCACGAACGCACCTTGCTTTGGAACGATGATCAATTAGGCATTCCGTGGCCGGAATTCGACGCTCCGATTCTCTCCCAGAAAGACCAGGACGGAACTCCCTTGGCACAGGCGGAATGTTTTGAATGAGTCCACAACATGTGAACCAACAACAAGACGTGGACACGACTTACTTGTATCTCATTCGGCACGGTGCCACGTCGGCGAATGAGCAACGTCCCTACGTTTTGCAGGGCCAGGGAGTTAACCACGGGCTGAGTGAAACGGGTCAACGGCAGGCGAGCCAGCTTGGGGAGTTTCTCGCCGATCGCACGATCGACCACATTTATTCCAGTCCGATGATCCGTGCTGTCGAGACCGCTTCGGCCGTCGCCCGGCATCACGATCTCGAAGTCACAACAATCGACGAAATCCTGGAAGTTAACGTGGGTGACTGGGAGACACTGAATTGGGACGAAGTCATGCGTGACTATCCCGATGAATATCATCAGTTCATGGACAACCCGGCTGAGAACGGCTACGTCGGAGGCGAATCCTACGGAGACGTTTTCCGACGCTGCGAACCGGTGCTGAACCGCCTGCTCGATCAACATCGCGGGGAAACGGTCGTCGTTGTGGCTCACAATGTTGTCAATCGAGTATTGTTGGCACCGTTGCTGGGAATCGAGCTGCGCCGAGCCAAAGACGTGCGGCAATCGAATGCGGGCATCAATGTCATTAAGCACCGTGGCAGCGAAACGAACTTAATTACGCTCAATTCGGTGTTTCACCTGGACGATGAGTTAAAATGAGACGGAAAACCGTCTGGAGCAAGATCACATCAACTGCTAGAATCCCCACCCCAAATTCGCCCGATCGGCGCAAGTCACTTCGACCAGGGAATTTACACAACAACTGAATGAGATCAGCGCCTCGTATTTCCCGTCGCACTTCATATTTCACGGACGAAAACCCACCTGAAGGGAAGGATTCCCAACGCATGGCAAGGTATTCGTTAATTTCCGTTCTGACCATTGGTTGGCTTGTTTTTGGTAGCGGCCCATTCCTGGGTGCTCAGAACAACCGTCAATCGCCGCCCCGGCAGTCACGAAACGGTCTTGTCACACCGGTCGGCAAACGGCCACGGAATCCTGCACAACAGCAACCGATTTCACGGGAATTGGCCCTCCTTCTCGATGAATGGGAAACGCACTCCAGCAAAGTGAAGACACTGGAAGGCAAGCACACACGCATCACGTACGACACGGTTTTCTTTGTCGCCAAGCGATCGCACGGAAAGTTCTTCTACGAGACTCCTGACAAGGGGCGGATTGATCTGATCGGAGATAAGTCGATCAGAAAAGGCGACAAATTGGGACGACCAAACCCAAAAACGGGCAAACAACAAGTATTTGCTCTCCTGCCCGACCGATCCGAAATGTGGATTTGTGACGGCGTCAATATCACACAAGTCGACGTCGATGCGAAACAGGGAAGCCGATACAACATTCCACCCGCGCAACGCGGTGCAAATATTATCGAAGGGCCGTTGCCGTTTGTGTTTGGGATGAAGGCTGCTGCTGCCAAGGCAAGGTATTATTTCAAAATCGTCGAGGTTAACGAGGAGCAGCAGACGGTTTGGCTGTCCATCCAACCGAGAAAAGCACGAGACCGTGCCAATTGGAAATCGGCCCAAGTCATTCTCGACACGCGAACATACTTGCCAAAATACGTTCAACTGGTCGACCCCGCTGGCACCAAAGAGACGATCTTCAAATTTGAAGAGATTAAAGTTAACAAGAAGGGCAATGTTTTTTTCGATATCTTCAAAGGTGATCCGTTTCATCCTCGGTTGGCGGGAATCCAAGTCAAAGACTTTAAGCCGCAAGGAATCGTACCGAATCTGATCGGCCTCCATTGGAAAGTTGCGAAAGAAAACTTGACCAAAGCAGGTTTCAATACCAAGAAGATGATCCAGTCAAATCTGATCCGATTCAAACGCGGTGAGGTAGCCAACCGGGAAGAATTGGTCCACATCGTCTACGCTCAAAACCCGAAGCCGCGTTCAGTCTTGATGGAGGGCGACAAGATTGAACTGACGCTCTACACAAAGCCCAAACAGACGGCCGCTCGATAAAACAACGTGCGAGAGTCCGCGCAAGCTGCTGCTGCGATCGCTTAGTTTTACTGTCCAAAGTCGTGTTCATCGCTTTAAGTTATTCTGGTACTTGTACTTCTGAAGTTTGGAATCCTTCAGGAGAAATCGTCATGGATCGACGTTTTGAAGTGCGTAAGCAGGAGATGC